>NZ_QKNZ01000059.1:0-67159 GCF_014156605.1 Flavobacterium sp. SOK18b | reverse complement strand
GTTTCATGTAGATAAAGCGTTTAAAAAAATCCAAAAATAAATAAGCAACAGCAATTAATTTATTTCAGAAAAAAATAATCTTATGAAAATAGTAACCTTTGGCGCAAGCAACAGTAAAAATTCTATCAATAAAAAACTGGCAATTTATGCAGCGCATCTTTTTGAAAATGCAAACGTAGAAGTTCTGGATTTAAACGATTTTCAAATGCCTTTGTTTTCTGTTGATTTGGAGGTCGAAATCGGTCAGCATGAGGTAGCGAAAGCATTTTTAGCTGCAATTGCAACAGCTGATGTATTAGTAATTTCTATGACGGAACACAACGGCAATTATAGTGCTGCTTTCAAGAATATTTTCGATTGGAGTTCTAGAATCAACGGAAAAGTGTTTCAGGATAAACCCATGTTACTTTTGGCTACTTCGCCGGGAGCTAGAGGTGGAGCTAGTGTTTTAGAAATTGCAAAAACTGCGTTCCCCCGTTATGGTGCCAACGTAAAAGCAACTTTTTCGTTACCTAGTTTTGATGCTAATTTTGATATCCAAAAAGGAATTATAACTAATGGTGAATATGATATTAAGCTAAAGTCATTGATTGGCAATTTTAGATCGTAAAGCAAAAAGAGCTTGTCAATATTATTCTTGATAACTTTGAGGCTTTGAATTTTTAAAATTTATCATATTACACTACATTAGCACATTCGAGAGCTTTGCGTTAAGTAAAGCCCAAACTGAACGAAGTTAAAAGCCACAAATTTTAAAATGTCCGATCAAAATCAATATACCGAAGACAATATTCGGTCCTTAGACTGGAAAGAGCATATTCGCATGCGCCCCGGAATGTACATCGGGAAACTGGGTGACGGTTCTTCGCCAGATGATGGTATTTATATCCTGTTAAAAGAGGTTTTAGACAACTGTATCGATGAATTCGTTATGGGCTCTGGTAAAACCATTGAAGTGACCATCAAAGACAAAACGGTTTCGGTACGTGATTACGGGCGAGGAATTCCGTTGGGTAAAGTCGTTGATGTGGTTTCAAAAATGAATACGGGTGGTAAATACGATTCCAAAGCATTCCAAAAATCAGTAGGTTTGAACGGTGTGGGTACCAAAGCTGTGAATGCACTTTCAAACTATTTCCGTGTAGAATCGGTGAGAGAGGAAAAGCAAAAAGCCGCTGAGTTTTCAGGTGGGAATTTAGTCCTTGAAGAAGATATTATTGAAACTACCAAGCGTAAAGGAACAAAAGTAACGTTTACGCCAGACGAAACCATTTTCAAAAATTACAAATTCCGAATGGAATATGTGATTAAAATGGTGAAGAATTATTGTTACTTAAACAATGGTTTGACGATTATTTTTAATGGTGAAAAGTACATTTCAGAGAACGGACTTCGTGATTTATTAGAAGAAACAATAAGTGCCGATGATCTGGAATATCCAATTATTCACTTAAAAGACCATGATATAGAAATTGCGCTTACTCATAGTAAAACCCAGTACAGTGAGGAATATCATTCATTTGTAAACGGGCAAAACACCACACAAGGAGGGACACACTTAGCAGCTTATAGAGAAGCTATCGTGAAAACAATCAGAGAGTTTTACAACAAAAACTTCGAAGCTTCAGATGTACGAAAATCTATTGTGAGTGCGATTAGTATCAAGGTGATGGAACCTGTTTTTGAGTCGCAGACGAAAACTAAATTAGGTTCGACAGATATGGGATCAGATGATGGTACGCCGCCAGTTTCTGTTCGTACGTTTGTAAACGATTTTATCAAAAATAAGTTAGATAACTATTTACATAAAAATCCACCCACTGCAGAAGCGTTATTACGTAAAATTTTGCAAGCAGAACGCGAGCGTAAAGAATTATCTGGAATTAGAAAACTAGCTACAGATCGTGCTAAAAAAGCCAATCTGCACAATAAAAAATTAAGAGACTGTCGTGCGCACTTGCCGGATACAAAAAACCCTAGAAACTTAGAGAGTACACTTTTTATTACCGAGGGAGATTCGGCTTCGGGATCCATTACCAAGTCGCGTGATGTGAATACGCAAGCCGTATTTAGTTTGCGTGGAAAGCCGCTGAACTCATACGGAATGAGTAAAAAAATTGTGTACGAAAACGAAGAATTCAACTTGCTGCAAGCCGCTTTGGATATTGAGGACGGTCTCGAAAAGCTGCGTTACAACAACATTGTAATTGCTACCGATGCCGATGTCGATGGAATGCACATTCGATTGTTGTTGATTACCTTCTTTTTGCAATTTTTCCCCGAATTAATTAAAGAAGGGCATTTGTATATTTTACAAACGCCACTTTTTAGGGTTCGAAACAAGAAGGAAACCATTTATTGTTACTCTGAAGAGGAAAGAAGAGAGGCAATCGAAAAACTAAAACCAAAACCAGAAATCACCCGATTTAAAGGATTAGGTGAGATTTCACCAGATGAATTCAAGAATTTCATTGGAGAAACGATTCGTCTAGATCCTATTATGATGGATAAAAATACGTCTATTGAGCAGTTATTGTCTTTTTATATGGGTAAGAATACTCCCGATAGACAAGAGTTTATTATCAAGAACTTGAAGGTGGAGTTGGATGCTTTGGTAGAGGAGTGATATAGGTTTAAAGTAAGATTTAGAATTACTATTTTATAAAATTATTTTAATTGTGAGAACTTTTAAATTTGAAATTGTGGAACATATTTCTGAGGAAAACTATTCTTTTTAGACATACACGATAAGAAAAATATACACAACTATTATTCAATAGAATATATTTAATGAAAGACGAAGAAGACGAAAATACAATTCCTGAGGGAGAAGAAAATGAAGATGTAAGCAACGACGCTGGTTTCGAAGACATAAAGACTTCGGGCGTAATGCAGCATTTTTACGAAAACAATAACGAAGAAGGCGATACCATAACCAAGGTTACGGGCATGTACAAAGACTGGTTTTTGGATTATGCTTCTTATGTAATTTTGGAACGTGCTGTTCCGGCTATTGAGGACGGATTTAAACCCGTTCAGCGAAGAATCATGCACTCGCTTAAAGAGTTGGATGATGGTCGTTACAACAAGGTGGCGAACGTTGTGGGACACACGATGCAATACCATCCGCACGGAGATCAAAGTATTGGTGACGCCATGGTGCAAATTGGTCAGAAAGAATTATTGATAGATTGCCAAGGAAACTGGGGAAATATCCTAACAGGTGATGGCGCTGCAGCTTCACGTTACATTGAGGCGCGTTTGTCTAAATTTGCTTTGGAGGTTTTGTATTCTCCAAAAATTACCGATTGGGGTGTTTCGTACGACGGTCGTCGTGCTGAGCCAAACAATCTGCCGGTAAAGTTTCCGTTGCTTTTGGCGCAAGGAGCAGAAGGAATTGCCGTGGGACTTTCCACGAAGGTTTTGCCACACAATTTTAATGAGCTCATTGACGCTTCGATCAAAATATTAAAAGGAAAAGCGTTTACGTTGTATCCTGATTTCATGACGCAAGGTATTGCTGATGTATCAAATTATAATGATGGATTGCGTGGTGGTCGAGTACGCGTACGTGCCAAAATTGCCCAGTTGGATAAAAACACGTTAGTCATCACTCAAATTCCGTTTTCGACAAATACAACGACTTTGATTGATAGTATTTTGAAAGCCAATGAAAAAGGCAAAATCAAAATCAAAAAAATTGAAGACAATACCGCTGCTGAAGTTGAAATTTTAATTCATCTTTTTCCAGGAGTTTCTCCAGATAAAACCATTGATGCTTTGTTTGCTTTTACAGCTTGCGAAACATCAGTTGCGCCTTTGGGCTGTGTGATTGAAGATAACAAACCTTTGTTTATTGGGGTTTCTGAAATGTTGCGCATTTCAACCGCAAGAACGGTTGATTTACTGAAGCAAGAACTCGAAATTCAACTCGAAGAATTAAAAAACAAGTGGCACTTTTCAACGCTAGAGAAAATTTTCATTCGCGAAGAAATGTACATTGATTTTAAATTGTATGGTGATAGAGAAGCGCTGTATACCTATTTGTACAACCGATTTGAGCCTTTTACGAAATCTTTTGTTAGAGCCATTAATGATGACGATTTGCAGAAACTAACGCAAATTCAAATGATTCGTATTACCCGATTTGACTCGGATAAGGCTGATGACATGATTGCCAAGTTAGAGGACGAGATGAAGGAAGTAGAACATCATTTAGCTCATTTAACAGACTTTGCAATAGCGTATTTTACGAAATTGAAAGAGAAATACGGTAAAGGTCGCGAACGCCAAACCGAATTGCGTATTTTTGATGATATCGAAGCAACAAAAGTAGTGTTGCGTAACACTAAATTATATGTAAATAGAGAAGAAGGTTTTGTAGGTACAAGTCTTAAAAAAGACGAGTATGTTACGGATTGCTCTGATATTGATGATGTTATTGTTTTTCTAAGAGATGGAAAAATGATGATTACCAAAGTTGATGCAAAAACCTTTGTTGGTAAAGATATTATTCACGTAGCTATTTTTGACAAAAGTGATAAGCGCACCATTTACAACTTGATTTATCGAGATGGAAAATCGGGTCCATCATACATCAAACGCTTTAACGTATCGGGAGTTACACGTGATAAACCGTACGATTTAACAAATGAAACTGCTGGATCTCAAATCGTATACTTTTCATGCAATCCAAACGGTGAAGCTGAGGTAATTACCATTTTGTTGCGCCAAGTGGGAACTATTAAAAAATTGAAATTTGATATTGATTTTTCAAATCTTGCCATAAAAGGAAGAAGTTCCAAGGGGAATTTGGTAACGAAATACCCAATTAAGAAAATAGAATTAAAAGAGAAAGGTATTTCTACACTATTACCTCGTAAAGTGTGGTTTGATGATACGGTACAACGATTGAACGTAGATGGACGTGGTGAATTGCTTGGTGAATTTAGACCAAGTGATAAAATTTTAATCATTGCACAATCTGGCAAGCTCAAAGTGATAACGCCCGAGTTGACAACACATTTCGACCAAGATATGGTTGTTTTAGAGAAATGGAATCCAAAGAAACCTATTTCAGCCATTTATTTTGATGGAGAAAAAGAGCGCTATTACATCAAACGCTTTTTGGTAGAAACCGAAAACAAAGAGGAAGCCTTTATCTCAGAGCATGCTAATTCGCATCTAGAAATTGTTTCAACAGATTATAGACCTGTGGCCGAATTAGTTTTTGCAAAAGTAAAAGGAGTACAAAAAGAAAATCAAGTGGTAGATATTGAGGCTTTTATAGCAGTAAAAGGATTCAAAGCCCAAGGAAATCAATTGACTGCAGATAAGTTAAAGCAGGTCAATCTGCTGGAATCACTCCCGTATGAGGAGCCTGTAGAGGAAATTCCGGAACCGATTGTTTTAAATGACGAAGAGACGGGACCAGTGCAATTAGATGACGATGGTCAAATAACCATGAGTTTAGATTAACAAAAAAGCTTCCAATTTCTTGGAAGCTTTTTTATTATTTACTAGTTATTCATAATTTATTTTTTACTCTTATTCATTTTCATATTCAGTACTTCTACTAATAATGAGAACGAAATAGCAAAGTACAAATAGCCCTTTGGTACTGGTGTTACGTGACTTCCAAAGATCAAAGCGTTAGATAGATGAGCACTTTCAGTAAGCAACATCATACCTATTAAAATTAAAAATGAAAGTCCAAGGATTTGAATAGATGGATGTTTGTTTACAAAATTCCCAACAGGAACCGCAAACTGCATCATGATGAGTACAGAAATAATTACTGCTGTAATCATGATGTATAAAGCACCTTCAACACCATTTGTCATTCCTACCGCTGTCAAAATACTATCAAAAGAAAAAACTAAATCAATCAAGATAATTTGAAAAATAACGTTTTGAAATGACTTTGTAGCCGCTTTTCCAAGTTCTTTTTCCTCATGTCCTTTCTCATCTACTTTTTCCCGAATTTCATTGGTACTTTTGTAAATCAAAAATAACCCACCACCCAGTAAAATTAAGCTTTGACCCGTAATTCCAGCCGAAAACCAACTCAACTCAATGTGAAACCATGGTTCTTTCATTTGAATTAATAAATTAATACCAAACAAAAGTGCTATTCTCATGAACATTGCCAGGAACATTCCTATTTTAGTGGCTCTTTTGCGTTGTTCGATCGGTAATTTTCCAGTAGCAATAGAGATGAAAATGATATTGTCAATTCCTAAAACAATTTCAAGAAAAGTCAAGGTTAAAAGGGCTATCCACGCATCAGGGTTTAAAAATACTTCCATTATATTTAGTTAGGGTTGATATCTATTAATTGGCAAGCTTCGTCACGGTTCCGCGCTGTTTGGCATCAGATCCTACCATTCCAAATTCAAAGGTATACGAATTTTTTGATGTCGTCAAGATTTTCATGCCAATAGCTTTTTCTTCAGCCATATTTTTGGGATGTAATTTTTGCAAAATATATTCACAATCATTTACCCAACGAATACTTGCGGTATCTGTTTTTCCCTCAAAAGTCTCAATTTCTATGCTATCATTGCGTTCAAAGAAGGTGGTTTTTTTAACTCCATTCACTTCATATTCAAACTTGAATTTACCAATTTTAAAATCCTTACAATTTCTATCCGCATCATAACAGGACACGAGGAGCAGTAAGGCCATGAGTAGTACAATTTTTTTCATTTGTTGTTTTTTATAGTTTTTTTGAACCTAATCCAGCTGTTTGTTGCAACTCATAAGACTGTAAATCTTTTTTTCTAATGCCATAAAAGGAGCTTCCGTTGGTCGCTCTTTTAAGTCAAGAAAAAAATAGCTTTCCAGTCTCATGGGTTTTCACTTCCATCTGGGGTAAAATTAGTGTATTTTAATGTCATATTTGTCTAATAAACCACCAATTCCTTGCGTTGAAAACTTAGCTTTTTTCATCGGATTGTATTCTGGATCTATGCTGTAATCTGTGGCTTTAGTAAAGTCACTTCCTGCTAATTGCGTGTTGTTAAATATCGCTCCTTGTAGCGAACTCCCATCAAAAATGGAACCCGTTAAATTGGTTTCAGAAAAATTGACTTCTCGTAACGAACACGAAATAAACTTGGTTTTGGGCATCTTTTTATTGGTAAAAGAGGCATAATCCAAAACACATTCTTCAAACTCCACTTGGAATAAGAAATCATCACATTCATCAAACAAAATCCCTAATAGTTTACAGTTTTTAAATTGTACTCCTTTTAAACTAGCACTAGCTAATCTAGTCATAGAAAGATTACAGTCTTTAAATACACAATCCATAAAGGTAGCATTGGACAAAACAGCATTGGCCAAATCACAGTTTATAAAAGTACATTCTTCAAATTCGGGATTGCTAACAGCACTGTCAAACGGATTTGCTTTTTCAAATGTTTTTTGAAGTTGAATATTGTTTTTCATTAGTCGTTAAATAAGCTTTTCATAATTGTCTTCAATCCTACATACATTAAGTACATGGCAATAAAACAAACAATAACCCCAACGCTTAATACCAGATAATGCCAGATGTTTTGCTTGTTCATAAAAGCATTATGAATTATTGTTGGTCCTAAAAACAACAATGGCAATGCACCTGCTAAATACCTTATTCCTTTTGATAATAATTCTCTATTTGTAGCCATTGTTTCTTTTAAAATTTAAGGTTTTAAGCTTTTGAAAATGCAAAGTAGGTACAAGTACTATCTTTATTGCGCTAGATAAAAATCAACAGCTTTTCTCACGCTTCCGTATTCTGTAAGTAATGCAGCACCTTCTTCGTAGGTAACTGGAATTTCTTCCATAATCATCTTTACACCGCGGTCAACAAGTTTACTATTGCTGAGTTGCATATCAACCATTTTGTTTCCTTTCACTTTCCCAAGTTGGATCATGGTAGCAGTTGAAATCATGTTGAGTACTAGTTTTTGTGCCGTTCCTGCTTTCATGCGGGAACTTCCTGTAACAAATTCAGGTCCTACAATTACTTCAATTGGGAATTTCGCTGTTTGTGACAACGGACTTCCAGCATTACAAGAAATACTTCCTGTGGTTATGTTGTTCTCATTACAAGCGTGTAAACCTCCAATAACATATGGAGTAGTTCCCGAAGCTGCAATACCAATAACAACATCATTTTCATTCACTTCAAAGGCTTGCAAGTCAATCCAGGCTTGAGTTGGGTTGTCTTCGGCGTTTTCAACAGCTTTACGAATGGCTGCATCACCACCAGCAATAATCCCCACCACTAAATCAAATGGAACACCAAATGTAGGCGGACATTCAGAGGCATCAACAATTCCTAATCTTCCTGAGGTTCCCGCTCCTATGTAAAATAAACGACCGCCTAATTTCATTTTAGTGACAATTTCGGTTACTAAATTTTCAATTTGTGGCAATGCTTTTTCAACAGCAAGAGGAACTGTTTTGTCTTCTTGATTAATATTTGACAACAATTCCTGAACCGACATTTTTTCTAATTGTTCGTATTTTGAGGATTCCTCGGTGGTTTTAGTGAATTTCATGTTCCTATTTTTTTGATAGTAAAACAAACAAATCGTCTGTACATTCTTTTTTTTAGCGTGAGGGATAAAAGCGGAAATCCTTTTTATCATATAGCGGTAGCGAAATGAAAAAAGATTGCAGCGGATAGCCCGACCGCCTTTTTTTGGCGGGCACGCCCACATTGTAAATTTATATAAAATACGCCAATGCAATTCCTATCACAATCATTGAAACCTTAGCAATATTGAACTTGTGCCCTTCGCTACTTTCAAAAATAATGGTAGATGAAATATGGAATAAGATTCCTATCACTATTGCTGTGATTTGGGTGGTGTATTGGCTAATAAATGGCAAATAATCAGATGCGAGTGTGCCTAGTGGCGTCATGATGGCAAAGGTAATCATGAAGGCAAAAATTGCTTTTGGATTGAGATGTGAATTGATGAAAAACGTAGTCAAGATGATAGCAATAGGCAAGTGATGTATTGCAATACCAATGGCTAAATTATCATGTTGATGACCCACAGGAAAACCTTCTAAAAAAGCATGAATGCATAAGCTGATGAACAATAACCAAGGAATGTGATTCATGTTTTCATGTCCGTGTACGTGTCCATGCTCTGCGCCTTTGGAGAAAAACTCTAGTATGATTTGGAATAGAATTCCTAACATGATAAAGATTCCAATACTGCTTTGATTGCTTTCATAAACCTCAGGAAGCAGGTGCATGACCGTTAACGACAATAAAAAGGAACCACTAAAAGCTAAGAGTAACTTTAAGTTGGTCTTGTTTTTTGGCTTTAATATTGAGGCAATGATATACCCTAAAAGTACAGAAAGTAAAGGTAAAAGGTAATTCATTGTTATTTAAAAATCATTATCAGTCGTTCACTATCTGTTTTATGGAATTTTTTCAGTTTGTAATCTCCAAAGATGTCCAAAAGATAAATTCCGGCTTGGTCCATTAATACTTCAAAATCTTTTAGCGTTAGCGCTTTTACTTTTTCGGTGAAATGAAATTTTTGACCTTTGTCCTCGAAGCTAATATCTTTATAAATATGACCTTCTTTTTCATACCTCGTGATGTGAAAATCAATTTCATCAACCGTTTTAGTTTCTTCTGGTACCAAAGTTTCGAGTACATGATTTACATTCATGAAATCAATCACTGCAAAACCATATTCTGACAAGCTTTCTTTGATGGCTATAAGTGTTGTAAGGTTGTCTTCGTCATTTTCAAAATAGCCAAAACTGGTGAATAAATTAAATATGGCATCAAATTTTTCTTCAAAAGGCTCACGCATGTCATGAACTTTGAATTGTAATTTTTCATTAGCATTTTTATTCGCTTCGGCGATACTATTTTCAGATAAATCGGCACCAAGTACGGTAAAACCCAATTGATTTAAATATATAGAATGACGGCCTTTGCCACACGCTAAATCAAGGACTTTAGCATTTTCTGGTAAATTCAGATAATGGGTAAGATTGTCCATAAAAACTTGAGCTTCCCTGTAATTTCTATCCTTATATAAAATGTGATAATAAGGAGTATCAAACCAAGAGGTGTACCAGTTTTCTGTTGATTTGGGTTGATTTTCAAGGGATGTATTTTGAGATGCAGACATTTATTCTTTTTCAATTAATTCGATTGATGCAAATTTAGTGTATTTTTGCAACGAATACTTGATTTTACAATGGAAAATAATTATAAAATGATTGCCAAAACCTTTTTTGGTTTTGAAGAAATACTAGCAAAAGAATTGCAAAACCTAGGTGCGCAAAATGTAGAGCAGGGTGTACGTATGGTTAGTTTTAAGGGTGATAAAGGGTTTATGTACAAGGCTAATTTATCGTTGCGTACCGCTTTAAAAATTTTAAAACCCATTTATTTTTTTAAGGCCAATAATGAACAAGGATTATACAAAGGTATTGCGGGAGTAAACTGGTCTAAATTATTGAATGCGAACCAGACTTTTGTTATAGATACCACAGTACATTCAGAATATTTTAATCACTCTGAATTTGTTTCTCAAAAATGTAAAGATGCCATTGTAGATCAGTTTAGAGAAAGAACAGGTCAACGACCTAGTATTGATAAGGTTCACCCTGATTTAAGAATTAATATTCATATTGATAAAGACCAAGTTTCGGTAGCGCTAGATACATCTGGGAATGCATTGAACCAGCGTGGGTATAGAACTGCGACAAATATTGCACCTATAAACGAGGTTTTGGCAGCTGGAATTTTATTACTTTCAGGTTGGGATGGTCAAACAGATTTTTTAGATCCAATGTGTGGATCCGGTACTTTCTTAGCCGAAGCAGCCATGATTGCTTGTAATATTCCAGCGAATATCAACCGTAAAGAATTTGCTTTCGAAAAATGGAACGATTGGGACAATGATTTGTTTGATGCTATTACGGATAGTTTATTGAAACGTGTACGTGAGTTTCATTATACTATAAAAGGATATGACAAAGCTCCAAGTGCGGTTCAAAAAGCGAAAGACAACATCAAAAATGCCAATCTAGACGAATACATTTCAATAGAAGATAAAAACTTCTTTGATACTGAGAAAACTTCTGAAGGCAAATTGCATATTGTGTTTAATCCACCTTATGATGAGCGTTTGGACATTCACATGGAGGAATTTTATAAGAATGTTGGCGATACTTTAAAGAAAAATTATCCAGGTACAAACGCTTGGATGATCACTGCAAACTTAGAGGCGTTAAAACATGTAGGTTTAAAGCCTTCAAGAAAAATTAAACTTTTTAATGCAGGTCTTGAGGCGCGATTAGTAAAATATGAGATGTATGAAGGCAGTAAAAGAACAAAATTTGCATCGTCTGTTCGATCAGAGGATTCAGATCAAGACACAACTGGTGCTGAATAAGTAATATCGAATTTTTTACTTTAAAACTTTAAGACTTATAAAAAATGACAAAAAAGCAAATACAAGCATTTGTATATCAACTAGCAAGCTTTGCGGTTTTATTTATCGCTGCAAGATATGCTATTGCTATGTACACAAATTTAACTGGTTTTTGGATTCCAATAACGGCATTTGTAATAGGAACATTAGTAGCTCCAAAATTTCAAGCCGTACAAACCAAAGATGGTGAAAAATTATATATGAAATGGATTTTCATTAAAGGATTCAAGGAAATAGGGTAGTATAAAATCCTATAAGTTTTATTTTTAAATATAAAACGCATATTCACTAATTACTTTGTTAAGTTCTAATAGTGAATATGCGTTTTTTTATACTACTTTTTTGGTACTACAGCTGGCTTTATTTTCTTTTTATAAATAGGAACAAAGTACGTTACTGTATAATTGAATCCTACTCCAAAACTCCCATCGTACGTTCTATTAAATCCCGGAATGTATAAGTTAGAGAAATTCTCGGGCTCTTTATTAGTTACCAATCGATTCAAACGAAGGCTGAAGCCCATAAAAACATTGTTAAATACTTTTGCTTTTATACCCGCAACAACTTCAATCCAACTTGCAGACAAACCATTAAATTTTTGTCCTGAGTTTATAATCGGTGTTTCTTGAAAGTACGGATTGGCATTGTAAATACGATAGGAATTCAATTGCTGATTAAAGGTGCTAAAACCATAACGAAGACCAATTGATATGATGTTTTCCATATCCAGCCAGTTTTCATATGCATTGTAATCAAAACCTGCTTTTATGTAACTTCCTTTTGTGGTAAAGTTGACGCGATCATCAGCTGTGGTTTTATTTTCGTTTCCAAGCTCTGCAGCTAGGAAGTATTTTTTAGTTAATCTGTAGTCACCCACAAGTTCTAATCCTTTATAATCTTTGTCATAGAGTGCACGAGTTACTTTATACAAATCTAAACCTACACGAATTCCATATCGATCAGTTTTAGCTGCAACTGAATCTTTTTTTTCGGTCTTAACATCAGTCGGGACTAGTTGTAAAGGCTCCTTTTTTGTCTGTTTTTCGAGTGTAGTTTTTTGCGGGGCAATAGGTTTTGGTACTGCTCCTTTGGGTGTTGTTTCTTGAGCTTGCATTACAGCAAACGATAAAACGAGAAAAAAACTAAAAAAAGATCTTAATATGTGTTTCATTTTCGTTTTCGATGTTATTTTTTTCAACTGATATGAACTTGATCCATTTTTGATTTGCAGCTGATGCATCAGTATGGGTATAGGGTGTTGTTGGGTCTAATGTAAAAATGCTTTTGTACCCACATGCTCTTGAAACAAAAAGTTCCTGTGTTGAATAATTGAAACGGATAATATCTTCATCAACTAATGCTAGATTTGGATTTCCCGAGTTTAGTGTAAAACTAAAACTCGTTGAATTCCCTACCGTTTTTAGTGGAATTGCAATACTAGTACCGTTTGTGGTTTGGCTACCGTTAAATAAAATTCCATCAGTCTTGCCTTCACCTACCACTTTCAAATTAGTTACATTTTTCTTTATTGATGGGTTTTCAAAATCGAAAAATTCAATTATTAATCTTGGGGTTGTAGGGGTTTTTGGATCGCAGATATCGTCTTTTTCACAGCTTGAGAAAGAGAGTGCTAGAGCAAATACGAATAAAATTATTTTTTTCATTTACATTGTAATGTTTTCCCTAATAGGATTAAGGTGTCTATCTTCTTTCTAATAAAACCACATTTTCTACATGATGCGTTTGCGGAAACATATCCACAGGACGTACACGAGTTACCTTGTATTTCTCATCCATTAAGGCTAAATCGCGTGCTTGGGTAGCCGAGTTACAACTTACATAAACCACTTTTTCTGGAGCAATTTTTAAGATTTGTTCAATAACATCTTTGTGCATACCATCTCGGGGTGGATCGGTAATAATGACATCTGGGTGACCATGTTGTGCTATAAACGCATCATTAAACACCACTTTCATGTCTCCAACAAAGAACTCACAATTCGTGATCTCATTTCGAACGGCATTAGCTTTTGCATCTTTTATAGCATCAGGAACACTTTCTACACCAATTACTTTTTTAGCTTTTTTAGAAACAAACTGGGCGATAGTTCCTGTTCCAGTATACAAGTCATACACTACTTCATTTCCAGTTAAACCTGCAAAATCTCTTGTGATTTTGTACAATTCGTAAGCTTGGTCTGAATTGGTTTGGTAAAAAGATTTTGCATTAATGCTAAATTTCAACCCTTCCATTTCTTCTAGAATGTAATCTCTTCCTTTGTATAACTTGATATCCGTATCGTACAACGTATCGTTTGCTTTATTATTAACTACGTATTGTAACGATGTAATTTGCGGAAACTTTTCGTAAAGATGATCTAAAATCAACTCTCTGTTGGCTTTATCATTTTCAAAAAATTGAATCAATACCATAATTTCACCTGTTGAGGCGGTACGCAACATTAAGGTACGTAACAAACCTTCGTGAGCTCTGGGATTAAAGAAAGTTAATCCATTTGCATTTGCAAAATCTCTAACTTCATTACGAATAGCGTTTGAAGGATCTTCTTGTAAATGACATTTATTGATGTCTAGAATTTTATCCCACATTTTAGGGATATGGAAACCAAGTGCATTTCTATTTCCTAAATCTTCGTCGCTTCCAATTTCAGCTTCGGTTAACCAACGGCTATTTGAAAACGAAAATTCCATTTTATTTCTGTAAAAAAACTTTTTCTCAGAACCTAAAATTGATTCAAATTCCGGAAGTTCTATTTTTCCAATACGTTGCAAGTGGTTTTTGACTTCGTTTTGTTTGAAAACCAATTGTTGATTGTAGTTCATGTTTTGCCATTTACACCCTCCACAAACACCAAAGTGATCACAAATAGGATCTACACGATGCTCTGAAAACTCATGAAAATGCACTGCTTTACCTTCATAATACGCCTTGCGTTTCTTGAAAGTTTGCACATCAACCACATCTCCCGGAACTACATTTGGGATAAAAACTACTTTACCATCCGGTGCTTTTGCAACCGAAACGCCTTTTGCACCAGCATCAAGGACTTTTATTTGATGAAAGACAACTTTGTCTGTATTTTTCTTAGCCATAGCGCAAAAATAAGTGATTGAAAGGTTTTATAAATTCAATTTTACAAATATTTTTCAATTTTAGTCAATTATTGACATTCAAAAGAAAAGAAATGCCCCTATTAAGGTTTTATTTCAATGTTTTTTTATAGAAAAAGGATACTAGTTTTTATTAATATTTTATAGAAAAGAACAGCTCATTTTTTAATTTATTTACCGATTTTTGCACTATTGATTACTTAAAATAGACGCCTATGAAGCTTTATGAAAAATTGAATGCGATTCCTTTTTTGAGAAAAAAATATGCGAGTAAATTTCTTTTTGTTGCTTTTTTAGGAATTCACATTCCACTAATAGGAGTTTCACTTTTTCTTCTTTTTGGAAACCAAGAATTGCAATCTATAATGATTCTAGTAGTTACTTTAATATTCACATTACTTGCAACATTGATAACTTTGCTAGTGCTCAAAAAATTAATAAAGCCTATTGAGCTTGCCTCTAGCGCTTTAGTAGACTATAGAAACAATAGAATCATACCTAATTTACCAACTCATTTTCAAGATGAAACAGGATTGTTATTGGCCAATATTCAATCCTCTATAGCAGATTATGAAGCTTATATTAATGATAAACAAGATTTAATCTATTTGTTATCACATGACTTACGAGGTTTTGCTGCTAATTCTCAGGGGCTTTCTACATTAATTTTAAATGAAAATCCCTCTGAATTAATAGCAGAGTATTCCAATTTAATCACAGATTCGACTAATCAGCAACTTGCATTCATTGAAACTTTAATTACACTGATACGTGATGAAGACGAAATATCAAAAAAAGAATATTTTGTAAACCAAATAGATTTCAATACCGTTTTAAGTAAAGTTTCAGGCCAGTTAGCCGCAAAATTGATTTCTAAAAATTGTACTTTAGAATATGCAACACAGTTGCCTACGGCCTTAATTCATTTAGATGAGGATTTATTAGTGCGTGTTTTAATTAACCTTACCGATAATGCTATTAAGTTTTCGTTTCCAGACAGTATTATCAGAATCAATTTGATACAAGACGATAAAACTATTCTTATTCAAGTCACAGATACTGGTTTGGGATTTAAAAGCCAAGATATTGAGCATTTATTTGATAAGTTCACATCAAAAAGCCGTTTAGGGACAAATAATGAAGCCTCAACAGGAATAGGGTTGTATTTGTGTAAAAAAATCATAGAAAAATATAAAGGTCACATTTATGCAGAAAGCAATGGCATGAATCAAGGTTCTACTTTTTCTGTGAGGTTAGATCTCAAATGATTTTTTTTAGAAAAAGGCAATTTTAAGTTGTTCAAGTTCTAAAAAAACATATTGTTTATGACTCTTTATTTTCTTTGAATTCAATCAAATAGACTTCTTTTTTCTCCTTAGTTTTTACGACTTTTAAACCGTATTGAGATTCTAGCTGCTGGATCATCTTATCTAAACTCTGTGTTTTTAGAGTAATGTTGTACTTGTTTTTTGTGTTAGGAGTTTGATCGTTAAATAATATGTTTTTGTGGTTGCTTATGGCATATGCTAAAGCAGCTAACGTTCCATTTTCGATACGAATTTCTTTAGGAGAGATTGTTGTAGAAGTTGTGATTTTTGGGTCGGTTGCCAAACTTTTTGCTAACAAAGCCGGATTTACAATGCTCATATTCCAACTTTCTTTTTCAATATTTTTTTTGATAATGGTGAAACCCAAATGTTTTTTGAGTTGCTCAAGAGCTAGTTTTCTTGTTTGTAGCGTTTCTTTTGTTTTATTTTTAAAATGAAAATTATAACTTTTTGTTGTTTCCAGAGAATCGTTCACCTCTATTAATTGTTCACTAGTTTGTAACACCGGCGCTAGCAAAGTTTTAATGGTTGTATTAGTGTACGCTAAACTGTCCACATAGTTTTTATAAGATGCGTCAGAAAAAGCATCCTTGTTTTGCTCTATTTTAATACTGTATTTAGGGGTGTTTTCATCAACATTAATCATCATACTATTCATCCCAAGGATTGAAATTCCTATAAAAATAGCATTATGAATGGCATGCATCATGTATCCTGCTAAAAAACCTTGTTTTACTCTCAAGAAACCGGTTATAAGTCCCATCATAATTTGTGGAGCTACTAAAAGTGGTGATAACAATAATACATTTACGGTTATTTCGAAATTGAAAATGTGAATGAAACCAAACAACAAGGCCGAGAAAAAGAAAACTGTAGCATAGTATTTTGTCCAAATGGTTTGCAGTTTGTCGTTTGTTTTTTGTCGCGCTGCTGTACCACCAAAAGAGGCAAATCCTAGGATAATTTGAATAACACTATTGTACTGATATCGTAAATACAACCTGAAAATTAATTCTTCAAAAAGTGGAATTATAAATACAGCTAAAATAAAAAACAATGGAATTGGTATTGTTTTCATCATTTCTTGAATCGAATGATTTTCAGTATCAATCCATTCAAGCTTCTCTAGTCCGCTAATTATGCCTATCATCAGTAGCAGAACAGGCATCTCAAGTATAATAAAAGCAAGTACGTTTTTAAGTCGTTCTAAAAAAGTTAGTTCAGCTCCTTTTTGATCTGTTGGGTTTTTTAAAAAAGAAATGAAATTTTTTAAATTTTCATGAATATTCTCGGAGAAAGAGTGGCTCATAGTTTTTGGGTTAACGGGTATTACCTGATCGATTTTAAACAAATCGTAAGATATTTAGTAAACAAACATACTCAAATAATATTTATTTTAGGGTGTCGTTCATAAATTTTATCCAAGACATTTTTCAGGAAGTTTTTTTGCACTTTAGATACATGACTAAAGTTACGTTAATTAATATTTTATTGGCAGGCAAGTTTGTTTTGGTTTTGTAAATTTGATAAACACTAAAAAAAAACTTTATGAAAAGATACGCAACAGCACACTGGGAAGGTTCACTTAAAGAAGGAAATGGTACACTAACTACTCAAACAACTACGCTTGATAAAACGCAATATTCATTTAAATCACGTTTTGAAGAAGGTGTGGGCACAAACCCCGAAGAGTTAATAGCAGCTGCACATGCTGGTTGTTTTACGATGCAACTATCGGCATATATTGGCGAGGAAGGATTTGCTATTGAAAATATTGAAACAAAATGTGACATTGATTTTGTAGATGGTGTCATTGCCACATCTCATCTTACGGTTAATGCAAAAATTGCAGACATAACAGCAGATGCTTTTCAAGAATTAGTTCAAAAAGCCGAAAAAAATTGTCCTGTTTCTAAAGTTCTGAACGCAACAATATCAAGTACTGCAACACTATTGTAAACTAAAAATAGATTCACAAAAAACTCGAGTTGTACACTCGAGTTTTTTTATGGTTTAAATTTTCAACACTTTTTGAATTGCCTCTTCAACTAAAGGACCCATTACTTGATATCCCACTAAGTTAGGATGTACACCGTCTGGGCCATAATCTTTTTTGAGTCCGTTTTTCTCATCTTTCATTTCGATAAAATAATCAAGATAATATATACCGTTCTCTAATGCGTATTTTTTTATCAAAAGATTCAAGGCTATAATTTTTTCAGCAGGAAATTGATTGGGTCTCCAAGAAAAATCATAAGCAGGCAAAACAGAACATAAAATGACTTTTATTTTATTGGCTTGAGCCAAAGCTTCCATTTCAAAAATAGTTGAAGCAATCCTTTGGATCGTAGTTGGGCCAGTATTTCCAGCAATATCATTTACACCACCCAGTATGACAACAACAGCAGGGTTTAAATCTAAAACATCAGCTGTAAACCTGTTGAGCATTTGAGGTGTTGTTTGGCCACTAATTCCGCGGTTGATGTACGGTTTTAATTCAAAAAAACTCGGATTTATTCTGCTCCAAAACTCAGTAATGGAATCACCCATAAATACAACTCTTTTTTCTTCAGCAGGAGATGGTTTAAGTTGTAAATTTTGTTCTTGGTACTTTTTTAAATTGGCCAAGTCTTGAGTTTGTGTTTTTTGCCCCATGATGCATGATACTTCTTATTAAACCAATTGAAAAGCTATCTTTTATTCAAAATAATAATTTCAAGGCTATATTATTTTCATTGGATAGCATTGATTTTTAGAATTAATCAAATAAATCTGAAGATAAATAACGGTCACCACGATCGCAAATGATTGCTACAATAACACCAGATTCTAAAGTTTCAGCAATTTTTATCGCAGCAGCCACTGATCCGCCGCTACTCATTCCTGCAAAAATTCCTTCTTCAAGCGCTAAGCGTTTGGTCATAGCTCTGGCTTCTTGCTCTGAAACTTCAATAACAGTATCTACTTTTTTTGCATCAAAAATTTTAGGCAAATATTCCTGTGGCCATTTTCTAATACCAGGTATTTGAGAACCATCACTAGGTTGTGCTCCAACAATTTGAATGGCAGGATTTTTTTCTTTTAAAAAAGTAGATGTACCAATTATAGTTCCTGTAGTACCCATTGCAGATACAAAGTGGGTTACCGTTCCATCAGTATCATTCCATACTTCGGGACCTGTAGTATTGTAATGTGCTTTCCAGTTGTCATCATTAGCAAACTGATTGAGCATGATATAACCACCTTCAGCAACTTTTTTATCAGCATAATCTCTTGATCCTATAATTCCTGTTGCCGCTGGAGTTAAAATAACCGTTGCTCCATAAGCACGCATGGTTTGTGTGCGCTCTATGGTAGAATCTTCGGGCAGTATGAGCTCAATTTCAATATTGAATAACTGTGCAATCATGGCTAGCGCTATTCCAGTATTGCCGCTAGTTGCTTCTATTAGTTTGTCTCCTTTTTTTATGTCTCCTCGTTCTAATGCCGATTTGATCATGTTGTATGCCGCTCTATCTTTTACACTTCCACCAGGATTGTTACCCTCAAGTTTCAATAATAATTTTACATTTTTGTTGGCAATTAAGTTTGTAGATTCAACTAATGGCGTGTTACCTATTAAATCTAGTATTTTATATGATTTCATGAGCTGTTTGCGATTATTAAAAAAGAAAGTTACTGCACCAAAAGAGGAGCCTTCGATAAAATTTATTTCTTTTGTTCAAAAAAGTGGTGCAAAGATATTGAACTAAATTAAAATTATGCATTGGATTCAAGTAAACCTATTGTTGCAATTAGGAAACTTTGTTATAGAAGTAATGTTTTTTGACGGAGAAATTTAGTAGCATTTAATTTTACTTCAATTCTATTTTACATCAAAAAGATACTTTCAAAATGTTTGAAATAATAACCTACAATCATAAAAACACCATTTATGATTCCCGTTGTTATAATTAGGTTACTATATTTTCTTTTTTTGTCCAAAAAACCTAGGGTACAGCAGGCAATAAAAAGTATGGAGGAATACACTGCGGGATACATTTTAAAAGCTTCTGTAAGATTACCTTGTATCAATAAAAGTAAAGCCCGCTGAAAGCCGCAGCCCAAGCATTCAATTCCAAAGATTGTTTTACTTAAACAAGGGAGCATGTATTTTTCTAAATTCAATTTTTTTTCTTTTTACAACTTTACAAATAAACAATAAACTTTTTACAAATTAAAAAGAGCAATTTAAAAATGATTACTTTTGAATATTAATATTAGAAAATGAAAAAATTTATAATTCCTATTATGATAGTAGCCATTGTAGTGGCTTTGTACGAGCAAGTAAGTGCCGATAAAAACATATATATTATGGCTGTAGCTATAGTTGTCTTTATGATGGGAATGATGCAGTTGAGCGCTAAAACACCAAGTAAGAATCAGGAAAATAAGGATGATAATGTTGAATAAAGGAGATAAAGTTTCGGTTCTTGATGATGCTATAAATGGTGTCGTTCTTTCTGTACAAGAGAATCGTGTTACAATAGAAACAGAAGACGGTTTTACAATGGCATTTCTTGCCAATGAATTGATTAAAGTAAGCGACAGTAGTAATTTACTAGATACTATTAGAAGGATAGATGTAGCTGAAATTAAAAAAGAAAAAGAGATTCCTAAGCCACGTAGTTTTGTAAAAGAAAAAAAATCTAAACATGAAATTTCTGCACCAGAGTTTGATCTACATATTGAAAAATTAGTACCTAATAAAAGAGGAATGTCTAATTATGATATTTTGACCCTGCAAACCGAAACAGCCAAAAGACACATTGAATTTGCCATTAAAAACAGAATTCCAAAAATAGTTTTTATTCATGGAGTAGGAGAGGGAATCTTAAAAGCAGAACTTGATTTTCTCCTTGGTCGATACGATAATATAGCTTTTCAGGATGGTAATTATCAAAAATATGGTTTGGGCGCGACCGAAGTATATATCAAGCAAAGTGCCATGTAAAATGGTAAGTTGGTCATAAGAAGTAAAACCCAATTCTAAAAGTAATTTTATTTACTGCTAGAATTGGGTTTTTTGTATCAAATATATCTACCTTATTTTGAAAACTAATTTGTAGTCTGTAACTCTCCGTAAATGTAATTGTCACCTAGACTAAAATCATTTGTTCCTTTTTTTAGTTTTACCTTTTTTAGAACAATTGTATGCTTAAACCCCGTTCCGAAAGTTGTTGTAGTAACCTCAATGGTACCGCTAGTATTAGCAACACCTGGAATTGCTATCCATTCTTCGGTTACACTAGGAGTAGCAGGATAAGTGGTGTTGCAAAAATAACTGTCAGTTAATAAACCTCCAAACAGTCTGTAAGTGAGTTTGTTTACAGTATTGCCAATGAGTGCTACGCGAGGAGCATTTAACGCTGTACTTTCATTTTTAATCAAAGCTGGATCAATATCAAGTATCAAAGCTTCACTACTGTTTTTATCATGTAATTGCTTGGTGTTTGGACATTGTTTCAATACTTTAGTAAATGAAAAAGGGAGAGGTGTAGTGTTTAAAATATAATCACCAAAAGTAAAGGTATCATATACCTGAGTGCCATTTCCCTTATCAAACGTTATATTTTTAAATGTAATGTTGTGGCTGTATCCGGTTATTCTGGTACTGTTATCAGTTTGGTTTAATGGTTTAACGGCTTTAGTTGTAATCACTATTTTTCCACCTGTTGCTATCCATTCATCTACAACAATAGGATTTGCAGGCGGTATTGTTTCACATAACGTTGCAGAGGTTACCGTTCCGTTATAAAAACGATAAATTACACGATTTGTAGTATTAATATCTATTTCTTGAGTGCTTTCCTCAGTAGGAAATTGAATTCCTGATGCATCAATAAGTAAGGCTTCGTTTTCTTTTACTTTATAGATAATGTTGGTGTTAGTACATTTTTGAGCTGTTACCGACTCAAAGTTGATGTTCTCTTGTGTTAAATCACCATCATCACAACTGTTTAAAATAACCGCTAAAAAGAATATGCTTAAAATTTTTTTCATCATCAATAATTTGAAACAAAAATAGAATTTTTTAATGGGTTCTTGTTGTATTGTAATTTAAAAAACACATTTTTAACATGATATTAAGGGAGTTTTTTTTGAAAGGTGACACTTTGATTACCCAACTTGATTGGTTTTTAAGGCTGTATTACTTTGAGAAATGAGTATCTTTGTACCTCATTTTTTTATCAATGAGATTAAATAAATATTATTCGGCGGCCTTCCTTGCTTTTTTTATGTGGGGTTTTTTCAGTTTCGCACTTAAACCGTTACATCTTTATCCATCACTAGATATCTTGTTTTATCGTGTTTTCTTTAGTGTAATTACGATGGTGTTAATTAATGTTTTTTTTCGAAAAAAAATAATATCTGAAAATTGGAATCGTTTTAAGCAATTAGCACCTAAGGAGCAAAAAAAAGTAGTTTGGCTTACTCTAGGCGGAGGCTTTTTTTTATCGTCAAACTGGTTTGTTTATATTTTTGTAATGAATCATGTAAGCGTAAATGCTGCTTCTTTGGCCTATTTGATATGTCCTATTGTGACCACAGTTTTAGCCTTTTTTATGCTCAAAGAGAAACTAAGTTCTTGGCAATGGGTTGCAGTTGGAATTAGTTTTTTGAGTTGTATTTTGTTATCGTTTGATCATTTCCAAGATATCTTTTTTAGTTTAGTTACTGCTGCAACGTATGCCTTGTATTTAGTAAGCCAGCGAAAAAATAACGAAATTGATAAGTTTTTAGGATTAACCATTCAGTTAATTTTTACTGCGGTTATTTTACTGCCTTTTTATCCAGCATACAGCGGTCCAGTTCCTTCAGAGCCTATTTTTTATACATGCATGTTTATGATTGTAGTTTTTTTTACAATCATTCCACTTTTCTTAAATCTATATGCCTTAAAAGGAATAAACTCTTCAGCGGTGGGAATTATGATTTATATTAATCCGATAATTAATTTTTTATTAGCTGTTTTTTACTACCAGGAACAAGTACGGAATATTCAATTATTTTCCTATTTCTTAATTTTATTGTCTATCGTAGTATTCAACAAAGAAGTATTATTTAAGAAAAACAAAAAATTATTTTCAACTACCAAAGGCGCCGAGTAACCTTTCAAATATATCAACTACAATGCAAAAAGTATATCTTGACAATGCTTCAACTACTGCACTTCGTCCCGAGGTGATTCAGGAAATGACACACGTTCTAGAACAAGAATACGGTAATCCGTCTTCTACGCACAGCTTTGGAAGAAGTTCTAAAAATGTTTTGGAATTGTCTCGAAAAGTTATTGCTAAAAATTTGAATGCTACTGCACAAGAAATCATCTTTACATCTTGTGGTACCGAGGCTAACAATTGGATTTTGCAATCAGCAGTAAAAGATTTAAAGGTAGAACGAATTATTACTAGTAAAATAGAACATCACGCTGTTTTATATACGGTTTTAGCGCTACAGCAACAGTACGGAATTCAAGTAGATTATGTGGCTGTAAAACCAGATGGCGCCATAGATTTAACCCATTTAGTTACTCTTTTAGCAGATGATAAAAAGACTTTAGTTAGTTTAATGCATGTGAATAATGAAATAGGAACTGTACTAGATTTGAACCGTGTGGGTATCATTTGTAAAGAGCATAATGTGTTGTTTCACTCTGATACCGTACAATCCATTGGAAAAATGAATCTTGATTTACAAAATATACCGGTTGATTTTATTGTGGCTAGTGCACATAAATTTCACGGTCCAAAAGGAGTAGGGTTTGCTTTTATTCGAAAAAATTCAGGACTACAACCTTTATTCTTTGGTGGAGAACAAGAAAAGGGGTTGCGCGCAGGAACCGAAGCCTTACATCAAATAGCGGGTATGGCAAAGGCTTTAGAACTTTCGTATTTAAATTTAGAAAAAGATCAAAAGGACATTGAAGCTTTAAAAAAATATTTGTGGGATCAATTACAAGTATATATTCCAGGTGTAAAATGTAACGGTGATCTTTCGGGTTTTTATAATGTTATAAATATTCTTTTACCTTTTGATAAAGAAAAAACAGCAATGATTTTGTTTCATTTAGATATGAAAGGTATTGCAGTTTCAAGAGGAAGTGCTTGTCAATCAGGAAGTATTAAACCATCACATGTTTTGGCAGAACTTTTAAGTGAATCGGATTTAGTATTACCAAGCTTGAGAGTTTCTTTTAGTCATTTTAACACTACACAAGATGTTGATACTTTTATTGCGGCTCTTGTAGCCATTCAAAATAGTTAATCACATTAAGAATAAACTTACACAATCAGTTGTTTTAGTTCGTCAAGAGATATAGGCTTAACAATATAATTTGAGATTTCGTTATATTTTTTTGCTTTTTCAACATCAATGGGGTCAATCGAACTGGTCATGATATAGATAGTGATTGATTTTTTGATTGGAATTTTGATAAACTCATCCAGAAATTGCCAACCATTCCAAATAGGCATGTTTATATCTAATAAAATTAAATCAGGGAGTTTCCCATCCGTATTTATTATTGTTTTTAGTTTATCAAATGCTTCTTTGCCGTCTCTAAAAATCATGAAACTATTGCAGAAATCTGCAATTTCCATAATTCTTTTAGCACCAAAAACAAAGATTGGGTCGTTATCAATTATACAAGCAATATCTATCTTAGGCATTTTGAAAATATAATTTAAAAGTGGTTCCTTTATCAACTTCACTAGTTACGGTAATTTTGCCGCCTATAGCTTCTATTTGGTTTTTTGTAATAAATAACCCAATCCCTCGTGCATCTTCATTCATATGGAAAGTTTTATACATTCCAAAAAGCTTATCTCCGTTTTGTTTTAAATCTATCCCTAGACCATTGTCTTCAATACTTAATACAATTTTATCATTTTCAACAGTAGCATTCAACTTAATATAGGCCTTCCTTTTGTCTGATTTATATTTTATAGAATTCGATAAAAAATTCAATAAAATACTCTCTACATAAGCAGGAATTCCTAAAATAGATACATCTTTTTTTACTTCATTTAAGATCTTTACATGAGCATTTTTAGCTAGGATTTGTATATTATGGATACTGTTTTCAATTGCATTATTTAAATTTACGGGAGCAATATTTTCGGTTATTGTGGTATTCATAATTACCACTTCATTGAGGTGGCCTATAGTATCTTTTAAGTTTTTTGAGGCTAAATCTAGTAGTTGTATGATTTCGTTATCGGCATATGCAGGGTTTTCATATAAAAGTAATTCTAACATCATGGCAATATTGCCGGAGTGGGATCTAAGGTTATGAGAAACTATATGTGCAAAATTTTTCAATCGTTCGTTTTGATCTTTTGTGACAAACAGTAACGATTGAATTTCATTTTCTACCTTTTTAATGCTACTAATATCTACAGCTATCATTAAATAACCTGTAATTTCATTATTCCTTTTTACTGCTGTAACTGTAAGTTGAACCGGAAATTGAGTTCCGTCTTTTTTTACATACGTCCATTCGCTGGTTTCAAATTTTCCTTTATGTAGCACATGAGTAAAGACTTCAAAACCTTTGCATTTAATATTTTTTTCAATTAATATTTTTTCTTCTTGTGCTTCAATTTCTTCTTGTAAATGAATGGTTTCAGGAGTTTTTAAATTTATAACTTCCTCTTTTTTGAAGCCTAAAAGATTTTCGGCACCAGTATTAAAGGTAGTAATCAGTCCATCAATGTTAGTCTCAATAATAGCTACTTGAGTAC
The DNA here is from genome assembly GCF_014156605.1 of Flavobacterium sp. SOK18b. Lineage (NCBI taxonomy): Bacteria > Pseudomonadati > Bacteroidota > Flavobacteriia > Flavobacteriales > Flavobacteriaceae > Flavobacterium > Flavobacterium sp. SOK18b. Next base: position 41,443 of record NZ_QKNZ01000059.1, on the reverse strand, counting down.
TGGCATCTAGTATTCCTTGAAGTTTTGATACAGCTTGTTCTAGTTTATTTTCAGCATTTTTTTGAGAAGAAATATTTATTATTTGAGATATAATATATAAGGGATTGTTTTCTGAATCCCTAACAATAGACGAGGCTAATATTACATAAACAAATGTCCCATCTTTACAAATATACCTTTTGTCAAGGTGATAAAAGTTAATTTTACCCTCAACAAGTTTTTTGCGTAAAGCAATATCTTTTTCTAAATCATCTGGATGGGTAATATCTTGAAAAGTAAGTTGCATTAACTCATCATTAGTATATCCAGTGATTTCACATAAGTTTTTATTCACTTTAAGCCATTGCCCCTGTATGTTAAGTAACGCCATACCTATAGCCGCACTTTCAAAACTCCCTCTAAAAGCCTCTTCACTGACTAAAAGTTGTTCTTGTATTTTTTTTCTAGGAGTTATGTCTTCAGTAAGCATAATCAGTCCACCAATTGTATCTGAATCAGAGTACCATGGTTTTACCTCCCATTTTAGCCACTGGAATGAACCATCTTGGCGAATAAATTTTTCTTCCTCTTTTTTTCGCTTTGCACCAGTTAAGCAATGTTGGTGTATTTTTTTCCAATTGTCTCCTATTTCTGGAAAAATTTCATAATGAGATTTACCAATTATTTCTTGCCTTTGCAATCCATAATCAGTACACCATTTCTCTGATGCAGCAATGTATTTTAATTGCTTATCAAACATGGCAATGGCGGTAGGGGTCTGCTCTATAAATAATTTATTTCTTTCAAATTTTTTTTTAGTTTCTGTAATGTCAGAATGAGTTCCATACATCATTATTGGCAATCCTTCTTCTGTCCAGCTGATAATTCTTCCGTGATCTAAAATCCAAACCCATTCCCCATTTTTATGTTTCATTCTACATTCACAATGGTAAAATTCTCTTTTCTTACTAAAACATTCCTCTAGGATTTTCTGAGAAATCAGCAAATCTTCTGGATGAACCAAGTCTATCCAAGTTTGGATGCTTACGGGTTGAAGTTCTTCAAGTGTATATCCTATAATTTCTGCCCATCTATTATTAAAAAGAGCTTCATCAGTTTGAACATTCCATTCCCAAGTCCCCAAGTTAGTTGCCTCAAGAACACTTTGTAGTTTTTCTTTTTCTTTTATTAATTCAATTTTCGCATTCTTTTCAATAGTTATATCTTGAAACGTTCCATAGACTTTGGTGCATCTACCTTCTATAAATACTGTTTGGCCGATTGTTCTAATCCAACGGTGATTTCCTTTTGCAGTAATTATTTGTAAGCGATAATCAAATGGTTCGTTATTTTTTATCGCATTAGATATTGCTATGTTAATTATATCTCTGTTATCACCCTCTTTATAAAAATGAATAGCCGTTTCAAGATTAGGGATATAGTTTTCACTAACTTCATGGATTTCCTTTGTGATTTTACTCCAATAGATTTTTTGAGCTAAAATGTCAAATTCCCAATACCCAATTCTGGCAGCTGAATTACAATTTTCTAGTAAAACTTCTTGCTCTTTTAAGTACGTTATGTCAATATGTGCTCCCAGTAATCGTTTTTCATTACCATTTGGATTTTGGATGATTTTGCCATAGCATTTCATCCATATTGTTGTACCGTTTTGATGGGTAAATCTGAAAATTTGTTCGTAAACAAAATCAACGGTGCTTATATTTTTTATAATTACTTCTTGCAGTAATTTTGCATCATCTTTGTTTACGATGTTTTTCCACGAATTGTAATGGCTTGGTAAGTCGTTGTAATTATAACCTAGTTTTGACCAAAACTTAGGATTCATATAACTATTTTCGGGATTTTCTATATCCCAATATGAAAGGCCATCTAATGCAGTTTCTTGAATAAAATCAAATATAGAGTTGTCTTGTTTGATTAATTCGTATAATTCGGTTTTCAGATAACTCATAGGTTACATAAAATTTGTAATCAAAATTAATTAATTTTTTAATTTACTGTGGGTATGAATGCTTAAAAATGTAATTAATTAAAATTCACAAGGAATAAAAATAAGAAATTTTATCAAAAAAAATAAAAAAACCGTTGCAATTTTAACTTTGCAACGGTTTTTAAAAAAATTGATTTAAAATCAATACATTATTTTGGCATTACCACAGAGTCAATTGCATGAATTACACCATTTGAAGCAGCCACATCAGCAAGAACAACAGTAGATGTTGCTCCATTTGCATCCGTTAAAATTACTTTTCCATCTTTTAAGCTCAATTCGATTTTACCACCTTGAACAGTTGTAACGGTAAATTTACCATTATTTTTGTTGATTGCCTCAGTTACTGCTGCTGCGTCAAATTTTCCCGAAACTACATGATACGTTAAAACTGCTTTCAGTTTGTCAAGACTTTCTGGTTTCAATAGCCCATCAACTGTACCCGCAGGCAATTTGTCAAAGGCTGCATTGTTTGGTGCAAAAACTGTAAATGGTCCTTCGCTACTTAATGTTTCTACTAATCCTGCCGCTTTTACAGCAGTTACTAATGTAGAAAAATCAGCATTTCCAGCTGCTACACCTACAATGTTTGGTGTTTCAACAACTGCTGCAGAGTCAACTGCAACTGTTGTTGTGTCAGCGGTTTCTGCTGTTTCAGCAGTTTTCTTCTCTCCACATGAAGTTGTAATAACTCCTAATAGTGCCATAGCACCGATTACTTTTACTAATTTCATTTTAAATATTTTAGTTTAATTAAATTAAGATATTCAAATATAGGCATTTAATGTATTTGTTTAATATATTTAACAAAAAATTAAACAAAATTAAAAGCAGATGGTTTTCATGAGTTTAGCCAATCAGTTTTGAATTTAAAGAAATACTTTTTGAAATTGTAAAACACTTTTATTTTCTGTAATAATAATTCTATTTATTTGATAACAGCATTTATTTTACTCCAAAGGGTATTGTCAAAACCAGAAACTGCAAAGTTAGGGTTTGATGGGTCAGAAGCATTTCCCATTCTAACGATTACCATTTTTTTACTCGGGATAACATAAATTCTTTGATCGCTGGCTCCCATTGCTGCATACATATCAGCAGGTGCATTAGGCACAAGTGAACCTTGAAATACGGTTTGTTCACCTGGTATCATTGCACTCGATTTACCGTTCAACCACCATAGGTAGCCGTAAGATGGATTAATATTTTGAGACGTATTTACACTCTCGTTAAAAAAGGATTCGTTTACAATTGTTTCATTATTCCATTTTCCTTTATTTAATGCTAATAGTCCAAATCGCGCCATGCTTTTTGTTGTACTATGGTATATTGTGAAAATAGCTCCAAAATTCCAAAAGCCATCCATGCCAATTTTATTTTTTAATTTTTCATTAAAATAAGTTTCAAATGGTTTATTGCTAGCTTTTGCAATCACATCAGTTAATTTCTGAAAAACATTACTATAAGCCCATCGAGTATTGGCATCAGCAATGTAAGTTATATTTGATTTTATCATGAATTGTTTACTGTCATCATTTCCTGAAGTCATGGTCAATAAATTACGAACTTGGATTAGATCTTCTTTAGGTAATGGCATACTAGTCCATTCTGTACCCAGGTAATTAGATACTTTTGTGTTCAAGTTTACTAGTCCTTCTTGCACTGCTATTCCGGTTGTAGTTGCTACAAGTGTTTTACCTGCGCTATTCCATTCCCATGTATCTGTTGCTGTGTGTCCGTTGAAATATTCCTCCATTACTATTCTGCCGTTAACAAGAATTAGAAAGGATTTTGTGTTTTTTTGGATTAAAAAATCTTTTAATGGTTGTATTGCACTTTGATTCCAACCTAAACTTGCACTTGATGTGGTTTCCCAGTTGCTATTTGAATTTGATGGGAAATACATTTCAGTTGTGGAATTTAGTTCTACTTCCTCATTATTATTGCTACAGCTGCTTACTAATACAATACATAGTATTAAAATAAAATTTTTCATAATAGTTTTTTTTCTATGACTTCATATTTTTAAAAAGGTTTAACTATTTATTGTTTTTTAGGTTTAAAATCTTGAAAAATTCTAATTTAGATATGAAATAAACGTATTTAATGTTAATTTTAACAATTTAAATTTATAGACTAGAATAAAAAAACCGACTTACAATTGTAAATCGGTTTCTAGAAATTTATTTAAACAAATAAGCCTTCAATGCTTAAGTAATGTTCTCCTGTGTCGTAACAAAAAGTCAATACATTTGCATTTTCAGGAATTTCAGGAAGTTTCTTGGCTACTGCCGCAAGTGATGCTCCTGATGATATTCCTATAAACATTCCTTCTTCTTTTGCGGCCCTTTGTGCGTATGTGAATGCTTCGTCTTTGCTTACTTGAATTGTTCCATCCAATAAATCAGTATGAAGATTTTTAGGAATAAATCCAGCACCTATCCCTTGAATAGGGTGAGGAGCAGGAGCGCCACCACTAATTACAGGAGAAGCTTCTGGCTCTACTGCATAAACTTTAAGGTTTGGGAAATGCTGTTTTAGTATTTCGGCACAACCTGTTATATGACCACCAGTTCCTACTCCAGTAATCAAGTAATCCAAGCCTTCAGGGAATGCTTTTATAATTTCTTGTGCAGTGGTTTTTTTATGAATTTCAATATTAGCGGGATTTTCAAACTGAAGTGGAGACCAAGCATTAGGAGATTCATCAACTAGTTCTTGTGCTTTTTCTAGTGCTCCTTTCATTCCTTTTTCTCGGGGTGTAAGTACAAACTCGGCACCGTATAAGCTCATGAGTCTTCGTCTTTCTATAGACATGGATTCTGGCATAACCAATACTAATTTGTATCCTTTTACGGCTGCAACCATGGCAAGACCAATTCCAGTATTACCAGATGTGGCCTCAATAATGGTTCCACCTGCTTTGAGTAACCCTTTTTCTTCGGCATCTTCAATCATGGCAAGTGCAATTCTATCCTTGATGCTTGCTCCAGGATTAGCGCGTTCCAGTTTAATGAAAATATTATGGTTGTTGCCAAACAAACGATTGATTTTTACATGTGGTGTATTGCCAATTGTGTCGAGTATGTTGTTGAATTTTGTCATAACTTATATAGAGAAAAAATTAATATCTTTTGTTTCTAGTTGATTTAAAACTGTGTTTTTATTAGACTGCATGACAAATGAATACGGATTAACACTTTTGGTTATAAACGTATTTCCACCAATAATACTGTGATTACCAATTATTGTACTACCACCTAAGATGGTGGCATTAGCATAAATGATAACATGATCTTCAACAGTAGGGTGTCGTTTTTTTTCTTGCATGCTTTTTTCTACTTGCAAAGCTCCTAGAGTTACACCTTGGTAAACACTCACATGTTTTCCTATCACTGTGGTTTCACCAATTACAATTCCTGTTCCATGATCAATTATAAACGGAACTCCAATGGTAGCATTGGGATGGATATCTACTCCTGTTTTACTGTGTGCATACTCCGTTAAAATTCGGGGCAGTAGGCAAGGGGTTCTTGTTGCAATGGCATTCGCTATACGATATACTTCAATTGCAAAAAAACCTGGGTAGGAATTAATGATTTCCTGAATGCAATCAGCAGCTGGGTCTGTGTCAAGAATGGCTTGAGCATCTTGCTGCATGTTAGTGTATAAATGTGGTAAAGTAGTATAAAACGCTTCGGCATCATCAAGTATCACCTCTGTTGGTTTGTTCTTTACAATTTCGGATAAAATACTAATAAAATCGGCTTTGTTTTGATTTAAGAGTACTTCTATTTGAATGGTCTCTAAGGCTTTTTCAGGGAATAAAATTTTGAATAAGTCATCAATCCAATTGACAATTTTAGAGGAATCAATTGCTCGTACCCAATTATTATTTTGGTTTTCGCTTAAAAGTGAAGAAAATCGTTTGTTTTCAGGTGTCATTTTTATAAAATAAGTTCTAAATAATGTGGTCCTGCCCACGTTTTACAAAGATATAGGAGATTTGTTTAGAAAGTAGGGTACGTTTTGTAAATAATTGTTAATGTACAAAAAATATACAAATTAGCGTATTTCTGTGAGCATTGAAGCAAAAAAAATCCGATTGGCAAACGAGCCAATCGGATTTTATGAATTCAAAGAGTTTTATCTTACAAGTGAATTACTTCGCCATAAGCATCAGCAACAGCTTCCATTACTGCCTCACTCATAGTAGGGTGTGGGTGAATGGCTTTTAATATTTCATGTCCAGTAGTTTCTAGTTTACGAGCTACAACTGCCTCAGCAATCATATCAGTAACACCAGCACCAATCATGTGACATCCTAACCATTCGCCGTATTTAGCATCAAAAATTACTTTTACAAAACCATCTGGTGTTCCAGAAGCTTTTGCTTTACCTGATGCTGAGAATGGAAATTTACCAATTTTTAATTCGTATCCTTTTTCTTTAGCTTGTTTTTCTGTTAACCCAACAGATGCAATTTCTGGAGTTGCATAGGTACAACCTGGTACGTTTCCGTAATCAATAGGCTCTACGTGAAGTCCTGCAATTTTTTCTACACAGTTAATACCTTCGGCAGATGCTACGTGAGCCAATGCTTGACCAGGAGTTACATCACCAATGGCGTAGTAACCTGGAATATTGGTTGCATTGAAAGCGTCAACTAAAATTTTATCTCTATCAGTAGCAATTCCTACTTCTTCTAGTCCAATGTTTTCAATGTTGGTTTTGATTCCAACTGCTGAAAGTAAAATATCAGCTTCAAGAACTTCTTCTCCTTTAGCTGTTTTTACAAATGCTTTTACACCAGTACCAGCGGTATCAATGCGTTCTACAGAAGAGTTTGTCATGATTTTTACACCTGCTTTTTTCATAGAACGTTCCATTTGTTTAGAAATGTCTTCGTCTTCAACAGGAACAATGCTTGGCATAAATTCAACAATAGTTACTTCTGTTCCCATTGCGTTGTAAAAATGTGCAAACTCAACCCCAATTGCTCCAGAACCAACAATGATCATCGATTTAGGTTGTGTTGGCAATGTCATGGCTTGTCTGTAACCAATTACTTTTACACCATCTTGTGGTAAGTTTGGTAACTCACGAGAGCGAGCTCCAGTAGCTATAATAATGTGATCTGCACTATATTCTGTAACTTTATTTTCTTTGTCAGTAACATCAACTTTTTTGCCTGGTTTTAGTTTTCCAAAACCATCAATCACGTCAATTTTATTTTTTTTCATTAAGAATTGAACACCTTTGCTCATTCCATCTGCTACTGATCGGCTGCGTTGTACGACAGCTGGGAAATCTTTATCAAATGAGGATACTGTTAATCCGTAATCCGAAGCATGTTTTAAATAATCAAAAACTTGAGCCGATTTAAGTAAGGCTTTTGTTGGGATACATCCCCAGTTCAAACATACACCACCTAAGTTTTCTTTTTCTATTACGGCTACTTTAAAGCCCAATTGAGATGCTCTAATTGCAGTAACATAACCACCAGGACCACTTCCTAAAACTATAATATCGTATTTCATTGTAAAGTTTTTTTTGTTTTTTTTATTGATGAGAATGCAGTACTTCTACTATTTTCATTTACGACTTGTTTGAATCGCTTTTCGGATAGCAAAATTAAGGATTTATTTTAAAAAAAATTAACCGTTTTATAAGTTTATTAGCAATGGTGTTTGCACCAGCTCAATCATTTCATTTTTAAATAGGCTTCAATATAATTTGTGGTCGAAAAATACTCATCTCTAAGCTTTTTTAAATGTTTGGTAACAATTGCTAGTTCGGGATAATTTGGGTCGAGACAGTCCTTGATTTCTTTATCCCTAACCGAATTAATGATGTACCAAAAACCATTTCTAGAAGTATAATTGTCCTCAAAGATCGGATCATTCCCTTTGCTTTGTAAACCGGTATCAACGGCAATTGGAATTAAATTCAGCGTTTTTGTCACTCTTTCCCTTTCAAAAAAAGACATATAAAAAGTTTTGTTGTCAATAATAATGGGAACATTTGAATCTACATTGCTGTGTTTTAAATTGTATTTGGTATTGATAAAGTTGTAAAATTCATCAGCCTTTTTTTTGTCTTCAAAGACAAATCCGTAGCAATTTGGAAGGTCTTTTTTGAATTTTTTGGCTTGTACAATTTTATCACCCTCAATATTTGGTGCAATTCGTAGTGGGATGCACGAATATAAAAGTAGTATCAAGAAACCAATTCCTATTTTCTTCAATTGCTTGCAGGTTTAAATGTAACTATTAAAGCAGGTGAATTTAAACATTTTATTTTAATCAATTCGCCACTGAAAACTGAGAGTCATACAAATTCTTATAAAAACCACTTTCACGATTAATTAGTTCTTGATGTGTACCTTGTTCAACGATTAGCCCTTTGTCCATCACTACAATTTTATCAGCGTTTACAATCGTTGCTAATCGGTGCGCAATAACAATAGAGGTTCTGCCTTTTGTAATAGTCTCAGTAGCACGCTGAATCAATTCTTCAGAGTAGGTATCTATAGAAGATGTTGCTTCGTCAAGAATTAAAATACTTGGGTTACTCACATAGGCTCTCAAGAATGCAATTAATTGGCGCTGACCAGAGGATAGCATTACTCCGCGTTCTTTTACATCAAAGTCATAATTATCAGGCAAGCTCATGATAAATTCATGCACTCCAATTTTTTTGGCTGCAGCCAATACTTGGTCGCGATCAATTTCAGGATTATTTAAGGTGATATTATTAAAAATAGTATCAGCAAAAAGGAAAACATCTTGCAATACTACCGCAATTTGCTTACGTAAAGAACCTAAAGTATAATTTTCAATATTTTGATTATCAATATATATGGAACCGCTATTGATTTCGTAAAAACGATTCAGTAAATTGATAATAGTAGATTTTCCTGCACCAGTAGAACCTACAATGGCAATTGTTTGTCCAGCGTTTACTTCTAAATCAATTCCTTTTATTACTTCTTCATCAGGAATATAACCAAAACGAACTTTATTAAATTCAATATTTCCTTTAAAAATTGGCGCCTCAAGAATACCTGTATCTTGTATTTGATCTTGGGTGTCTAAAATATCAAAAACACGGTTGGCAGCAATCATTCCCAGTTGCATCTCATTGAATTTATCGGCAATTTGTCTTAGTGGATTGAACAACATTCCAATAAACATGGTGTATGAAAATAAATCTCCAAACGTAGTGAAATTGTCTCCGTTTAATATTTTGATTCCGCCGTAAAGCACAATAAAACCAAGTGTCAATGACGAAATAATATCTGCAATAGGGAAGAAGATAGAGTTGTATAAAATGGTTTTTATCCACGCTTTCTTGTGCTTGTCATTTATCTCTTTGAACTTTTCTGACTCAATATTTTCCCTATTAAAGAGTTGAACAATCTTCATGCCCGTGACACGCTCTTGTACAAAGGAATTCATATTGGCAATTTGAGTACGCACTTCCTCAAAAGCAACTTGCATTTTCTTTTGGAATATCCTCGTAACAAAAACCAGGATAGGCATGGCGACAATAACAATCCAAGTTAGGGTCCAGTTCATGTAAAACATAAAACCGAGCACCACAACCATTTTCATCAAGTCACTAATTATCATGAACAAACCTTGACTAAAAATTCTAGCAATAGATTCGATATCAGAAACCGAACGAGTCACCAATTGCCCCACAGGAACATGGTCAAAATATTTCATTCTAAAACTCAAAATGTGCTGAAACAGTTTGGTACGAATGTCTTTTACAATGTCTTGACCCAACCAGTTGGCCCAAAAGACAAAGTAAAATTGTGAAAACACCTCTAATAAAAGTACAATCCCCATTAAGATTACATACATCAATAATCCTTTTTGATCTTGTGTAGCAATGTAACCATCAACGGTTTGTTTCAATAAATACGGGCGTAACGCTGCAAATATTGACAATGAAATGGCAAAAATAACCACTCCATTAAAACGCCATTGATAGGGTTTTGTAAATTTTAATATTCGTTTGAATAATCTAGTATCAAATGCTTTTGCTTTCATATTATTTTTTGGAGCTGTTTACTTAATGAATTTGCTTTGCTCGTGTCTGCTATTCGTTACAAATGTAATTCACTGAACTCCTACGAAAATAAAAGTTGAGTGAAGTAATCAGGGCTATTGTGTAATGTAATCGTATTCTATTTTGGTTAAATATAAACCATGTGCAGGAACCGAGATCCCGGCTTTATCTCTGTTTTTACTAGCAATAATGGCTGTAAAATCCTCGAGTGTAATTTTATGTAACCCTACATTGATCAACGTTCCTACAATGGCACGCACCATATTGCGTAAAAACCTATTTGCCGAAACGGTAAAAACCAATGAATTGTTGTCTTTTTGTGTCCAATGCGCTTCATAAATCGTACAATCAAATGTGTTTACATCAGTGTTTACTTTAGAAAAACATTGAAAATCAGTGTGTAAAAACAGTATTTGTGCTGCTTGATTCATAAGTTCAATATCTAACGTTTGATGAAAGTACCAACTCTTATCTTGTAAAAATACATCTTTAAAAGTATGAATGTGATATTCGTAAGTTCTTTTAGTAGCATCAAACCTAGTGTGTGCATCATCATGAACTGCTATCAGGTCATAAATTACAATATCTTTGGGTAAATAAGAGTTGAGTTTGTGAATCAAACTTGTATTATCAAATGATTTTTCTATGTCAAAATGAGCATACATTTCTCTTGCGTGAACTCCTGTATCAGTCCTTCCGGCACCCATAAGATTTAGGGGTGTATTTAGCAATACCGAAAAGGCTTTGTTCATGGTTTCTTGAACAGAGGCTGCGTTAGGCTGGAATTGCCATCCGTGGTAATGCGTGCCATTATATGCAAATTTAACGAAATATCTCAACTGTTTTTTTTTGATGCGACAAAGATACTTATTAATTTTTGTGCAAGGAAATGACAAACTGCCAAAGTTTGTTAAGAATGAATTCGATTTCATTATTGAACCAAGAATGGCTATTTTTACCAAAATTTCTAGCCCAGATAGCAGCGGTATCTCCCGATTTTAAAAAATAAGGCTTTTTAGCCGTAGTTTTTTTGATCGGGAATAAAGCGAATAGCTGGAAAAAGCTCCTAAAAAAACTTAAATTGAAAAAAATCCTTTTACTTTCGGATACGCACAGTCATATAGACGATACCATTTTGAAATATGTGGACCAAGCCGATGAAGTCTGGCATGCGGGCGATATAGGTAATCTGATTGTTACTGATGCGCTACAAAAAGTAAAACCTTTGCGTGCTGTTTATGGTAATATAGATGATGCAAAGGCTCGAATGGAATTTCCATTACACAACCGATTTATGTGTGAAGGAGTTGATGTGTGGATCACACATATTGGTGGTTATCCTGGGAAGTACAATGCTAGTATTAGAGAAGAACTACTTGTAAATCCGCCGAAAATATTTATTTGCGGACACTCTCATATACTGAAAGTTATGTTTGATAAGAAACTGAATCTTTTGCACCTTAATCCTGGAGCCGCTGGTATAAGTGGTTTTCATCAAGTACGCACTATGTTGCGATTTGTGATAGAAGGAGATAAAATTAAGGATATGGAAATTATTGAGTTGGGTAAACGGGGTTAGAATTCTTTTTATGATAGTGTATGGGAACTTCAATGCTTACAGTTGTACCCCAATTGAGTTTTGAATCAATATAAAATGTCCCTTTCAAGTTATTGATTCTAGACTTAATTTGGTTAATTCCAAAGCCCTCAAGAATATGAAAATTAGAAGAATCAAAACCTTTTCCGTTATCAATAATTTTTATTTGCAACGTGTTATTATTTTCGTTCAATGAAACTATAGATTGGCAGGCTGTACTGTGTTTTATAGTATTGTTAATGAGTTCCATAATGATGAAATAGATTTTCATTTCAAAGTCTTCGTCATAACGGGTGTTTCGATCTACTGAATTGTTAAAGACAAAGTTCAGTAATGAGTTTGTGTTTTTTTCGCATAGATCTTCCAGAGCATCAAATAATCCAAAACGAACCAGTAACGAAGGCATTAATTCATGGGATAAATCCCGAACTTGGTCGTGTGCATTTTCAAGGATTTGTTTTGTTTTAGTAATTTCAGTAGGGAAATTTTGTGTTTGATTGGTAAAAGCTTGTAATTGCATTCCTGCAGATGATAATAGAGCACTTATGTTATCATGTAAAAAAGAAGCAATTTTTTTCCGTTCTAATTCTTGACCATTAATGGAGGCATTTAGTATGTTTTCTTGAACCTTGCTTTGTAAGTCTTTAATTTTGTTTTTGTGTTTTAACTTTGCGTTTAAAGTTAAAATATAAAAGACCAAAGAGAGTAATAGCAAGATTACGGCTACAACAATTACAATTTTTTTATTGCGGTATTGTTCTTCTAATAATTCTATTTGTTTGGTTTTGAACTCACTTTCAATTTTGTCAATTTCACGTTTATATTCGTCGATTTCAAGATTTATTCCTGCAACATTTGCTTTTTTTAGTTTTTCCTCGTCTTTTAATTCTTCGGTCAATCTAATGTAGGAGTCGAGGTAAGAGTATGCTTTTTTGTAATCTCCAGTTTTTGTTAAAAATTTAGAATACTCAAGATAAGAAAATGATAAATCTGATTTTTCATCTCCTTGAATCCCTAGTCTGATGGCATTCTCAAAATGTAAGGTAGCTTTTTTAGTATCATTAATACTCGAATAATACATTCCGTTAAGCATGTGCAGCGCTACAATTGTAGATGCATCACCGTCCTTTTTATGATTTTTATTGATGTAATCTAAATAGGGATACCCATTTTTAAAATCACCAATATCAAAGTACGCCCAGGTAATATTTAGTTTTGTAAATAAAATTTGTGCAACATCATTAATATTAGTGCTGTATTCTAATGATTTTTTATAGTAATAAATTCCTTCTTTGTATTGTTTTTTATCAAAGCAATAAATGTTTCCAATATTGTTGTATAGCCAGTTTTTTAATACATCATTATTGGTTTTTTTGGCATAAATTAATCCTTTGTTGTAATAATAAAATGCTTTGTCAGGTTCTGAAAGTTGATCAAAATTAGCTGCAATAGTGTTGTAGCAGCTAGCAATGATATTATTGTCTTTAATTTGAATAGCTTTGCTGAGTGCTAGTCTAGATTGTATCAAAGATTTCTCATAGCTGCCCTCTCGCATGAGTTCAATAGATTTGTTAGAAAGCAATATGATATCCTTCATTGTTTGGGTTTTGTCTTCGGCCAATAACAAAACAGGGAAAAAGCCAAAAATAAATAAAAACAGAATTGTAATTTGCTTGTTTAACATGCTGCTGTAATTAATTCTTGTATTTAAAAGCCAATACAAAGGATGTATTAATAGTGATATATTGATATTTAAGTCTTTATAAGCTTGTTTTTAAGGGCATATTTAACCAAACTAATGGAGTTTTTTGCGTCTAATTTTTTCATAATATTTTTACGATGCGTTTCTACAGTATTCATACTGATAAAGAGTTGATCGCTTATCTCTTTTCCACTAAATTCAAGAGCAATTAATGTTATAATCTCAAGTTCTCTATCTGTTAAGATAAAATCTCCATTTTGATCGAGTTTGTTTAATTTTGGATTTTCTTTGGTAGCAGAATTAAATATTTTCTCTCTAACAGATCTACAAAAATATTCTTCCCCATTGTGCACAGCTTGAATGGCTTCAACAATATTTTCACCTGCACATTTCTTGGTCAAATAGCCGCTTGAACCTAATTTCATAACTTCTTTAATGATTCGTAAATCATCATGACTAGATAAAATTATAATCTTACAAGGAAATCCTTTTGATGCAAATTCTTTTATGACTTGTATGCCATCTTTTTCGGGCATGTTGATGTCTAGTACTAATATGTCAGAACTATTTTGAACAACTTCCTGATACAAATTAGATCCATTTACAGAAAAACCAACGACTTCAAAGTGAGGGTTTGTGTGGAGTAGCGTTTTAATACCATCGATTAATATTTGATGGTCATCTGCAAGGTGAATTCGGATTTTATCAGACATAAAGTTTTAATATAATCAAATATATAAAAAATAACAGACACTAATTTGATTTTGTATTTATTATTTCTTACAAAATTTTGAAATTTAATGTAATTGAAATATTTGTCAAATTGCAACAACGTATTATATTTATTTATCTTATCATTTTCAATAAATCACAAAAAAACCCGAAAATTAATTCGGGTTTTCTTCGCACTAATAAATAAAAAATTATAGTATTATCTCAATCTGTCCACAGATTTTACGAGATCTTCATCTTTCTTGATCGCCTTATTAGCCAAAACTAAAAACACGATAGCAAGAACAGGTAGAAACATCCCAATACCTTTCTCAGAAACAGCAGGTGTTTCTCCAGATAAATTTAGCGAACGATAGACAAACAATGCTAATAAAATCATATTTAATATGATATTCAATCTGCCCATAACAAATTGATTTTGTCTCTTTTTAAATGAAATGATACTCACTAGTGTCAGCATAGTACTTAGTCCAAGAATGATGGTATAGATTTGATTTTGCATAAAATAATATGCTTTTCCATCATTTAAGGTCCAAAGTGGCAAGAAAAACAACAAAACACCAGTCATAATGAATACTAATGCTAGGTATACGGTTTGAATTCGTTGTATCATTTTTTATATTTGTTTTACAAAAATATATTTTCTTTTTTAAAAATACTATTGTATGCTAATTTTTTATTCGTATTATTGCATCATAATACCGTAATAACTTCATACTGCGGTCAGTTGATTTAAAAAATTACCACCTATCTTTTATAACATCTCCAACAAAATTAATTAAATTCCTAGAACATTCATGTTTGATATTTCTGCATTAAAAGAAATGAAGCTTTCTGAGCTTCAAGAAATTGCTAAATTAGCAAAAACCATAAAGTTTAACGGTGTAAAAAAAGAAACATTAATTGGGCTAATACTAGAGCAACAAGCACTTAGTAAAGCACCGGAGAATGTTGCAAAACCTAGTGAGAATCTTGAAGAGGAAAAAACAAAAAGAACAAGAATACTTCCTGTAAAAAAAGCACCCATTCAAAAAAACGAAAAAAGTACGCTTTTTGAAAATGATATATCCGTTACTCCAGAGGCAATTACTACTGTATCTCCTGATAACGAAACTGCAACAGATACAAAAACAGAGGACATTCCAGCAATGTCCACGAATATTGAGGAAGATGGTGTTAAAAGGGGTAAAGCTATAAAATTTAATAAATCAGCATACGAGAAAAAGATAGCTTTAAAGAAAAATAAGGAAGAAGTTAAAACAGTAGAATCAGAGCCAGAAACGATAGTTGAAGATGCTCCTGCTGTAAAAAATGAATTACCACTTGCTATAAAAAAAATAAACCCGAATCAGCTCAATAAGCAAAACACTAACGGGAACGTAAATCAAAATCCGAATTTTAAAAACAAAAAAAGCAATTTTGCTGCTGCCGATTTTGAATTTGATGGAATCATTGAAAGTGAAGGAGTGTTAGAAATGATGCCTGATGGATATGGTTTTTTACGATCTTCAGATTACAATTACTTAGCATCACCAGATGATATTTATTTATCTACTTCACAAATTAGACTTTTTGGATTAAAAACAGGAGACACGGTAAAAGGAGTCGTACGTCCACCAAAAGAAGGTGAGAAGTTTTTCCCATTAGTGCGCGTTTTAAAAATCAACGGACATGATCCACAAGTTGTTCGAGATAGAGTTTCATTTGAACACCTAACGCCAGTTTTTCCATCAGAGAAATTCAAATTGGCCGAAAAACAAAGCACTGTTTCTACTCGCATCATCGATTTGTTTTCACCAATAGGAAAAGGACAGCGTGGTATGATTGTAGCACAACCAAAAACGGGTAAAACCATGTTGCTTAAAGAAATTGCAAATGCTATTGCCGCCAATCATCCTGAAGTTTATTTGATCGTTCTATTAATTGACGAGCGTCCAGAGGAAGTTACTGATATGCAACGCAGTGTGCGTGGTGAAGTAATTGCTTCTACCTTTGATAGAGAACCACAAGAACACGTAAAAATAGCTAACATTGTTCTTGAAAAAGCCAAGAGATTAGTAGAATGTGGTCATGATGTTGTTATTTTATTAGATTCCATTACCCGTTTGGCAAGAGCCTACAATACCGTTCAGCCTGCATCCGGTAAAGTTTTGAGTGGTGGTGTTGATGCGAATGCACTACAAAAACCAAAACGTTTTTTTGGTGCTGCTCGTAATGTAGAAAATGGAGGATCTCTAAGTATCATTGCAACTGCATTAACTGAAACAGGATCGAAAATGGATGAAGTAATTTTTGAAGAATTTAAAGGTACAGGAAATATGGAGTTGCAGCTTGATAGAAAAATTGCTAATAAACGTATTTTTCCAGCTATTGATTTAACTTCTTCTAGCACAAGACGTGATGACTTATTGTTAGATCAAAAAACATTACAAAGAATGTGGATTATGAGAAAATACCTTTCTGATATGAATCCTATTGAAGCTATGGACTTTGTAAATGACCGATTTAAGAAAACTAAAAATAACGAGGAGTTTTTAATTTCTATGAATGATTAAATTTCATTTAAACATTTAATTCGTACTAAATACCAAACCCAAAAGAATTTCTTTTGGGTTTTTTTATGTTTTTCTAATACTCTAAAACCAATATAGAAATGCAAAACTTAGTTTTAAAAACATCAAACCACGCCATTTGTTCGTTGTTAATTAATTGTTAAATGGTGTAATATAATTTAGTAAAGCTTGATTTACATTTATTTTTATAGCAAATAACTAATAAAACCTACTAAATGAAGAAATTTTTCATTTTTACAGCTATTGCTCTTACCAGTCTTGTACCTTTAGAAAATCAGGCCCAATCTAAAAAGGAAAAAGACAAAAATGCCGTTGTAGTGCCAGCTCCTGAAAAGAAACCAGAGACAACTATTAAGGAGTATAGCAAAGTAATTACAAAAGATGCTATAACCGATGAGGGTTTGTTTACAGTCCACAAAGTAGACAAAAAGTATTTTTTTGAAATCCCAAATAAGCTTTTAGATAAAGACATGTTGCTGGTGAGTAGATTGTCAAAACTCCCTTCAAATTTAGGTGGTGGATATGTAAATGCAGGTTCGGAAACGAATGAACAACTTATTGTTTGGCAACGTTTTCAAGATAAAATTTTAATAAAACTTAAATCGTTTAGTGCTGTTGCCGCTGATAGTTTGCCAATAAGCATTTCGGTTAAAGCTAATAATTACGAGCCTACTTTATTCGCTTTTGATATAGTAGCCTTTAGCAAAGACACCTTAAATACTGTAATTGATGTGACTAAGTTTTACAGTACTGACGTGCGATCCATAAGCGGATTGTCTGCAGAAATGCGAGAAACCTACAAAGTGAGAGGTATAGATGAGTCTCGAAGTTTTATCAATACCATGAAAAGTTTCCCTATGAACATTGAGGTGATTCAAGATTTTACCTATAATGCTTCAAAACCACCCGTACAAGTTGATTCTGAAACAATCAGTATTCAAATGAATCAATCGATGATTTTATTGCCAGAAAAGCCCATGCAACCCAGACTGGCCGATGATCGGGTAGGATGGTTTACGATGGATCAAATAGACTATGGCAGCGAAGCTTTAAAATCAGATAGTAAAAGATACATTCGCCGCTGGAGATTAGAACCTAAAGATCCAGTTGCTTACACCAGAGGAGAGCTTGTAGAGCCAATAAAACCTATAGTTTACTATCTTGATCCTGCCACTCCTGTTAAGCTTAGAAAGTACATCAAGCAAGGAATTGAAGATTGGCAAAAACCATTTGAAACAGCTGGTTTTAAAAATGCTATTATTGCCAAGGATGCTCCAAGCAAAGAAGAAGATCCAGATTTTAGTCCAGAAGATATTCGCTACTCTGTGATTCGTTACGTAGCAAGTACTACAAGAAATGCTGTTGGACCTAGTGTTTCTGATCCTCGTACTGGAGAAATTATTGAGAGTGACGTAATTTGGTATCACAATCATTTGCGTTCGTACAGAAATCGTTATTTACTAGAAACAGGTGCAGCAAATCCTTCGGCTCGAACATTAAACACTAGTGATGAAGAAATGGGCGAAATGATGCGAATGGTTATTGCGCATGAGGTAGGACATGCACTCGGTTTTCCGCACAATATGGGTGCAAGTTGCGCATACAATACCGAAAGTTATAGAGACGGAGCTTTTACTCAAAAAAACGGAATTGCAGCAAGTTTGATGGATTATGCTCGATACAATTATATTGCGCAGCCAGGAGATAAAAATATTCGTTTCATTCGTCAAATGGGTCCTTATGATCATTATGCCACTAACTGGGGGTATCGATACATACCAAACGCTAATTCTCCAGAGGCTGAAGTTCCAACTTTGGATAAGTGGATTATGGAAAAAGCAGGAGATATAACCTATAAGTTTGGGAGTCAAAGTAGTAGTTTTGATCCTACTTCACAAACAGAAGATGTAGGGAATGACGCCATGAAAGCCAGTACTTATGGATTGAAAAATTTACAATATGTTGCAACTCATTTACCTGAGTGGACCAGTGATGTGACTAATAATTACGAAGACCTTGATGAGTTATACAAAGAAATGCTAGATGTATGGGGAAGGTATGTAGGGCATGTTGTTACTAATATAGGTGGAGTGTACGAAAGTTATAAAAAACCCAATCAAAAAGGGAGTGTATATAATGTTGTGCCAAAAGAAAAACAAATAGAAGCCATGCAGTGGTTGCAGGCTAATGCATTTGCTTCTCCTACATGGATTGTTAATGTAAATACCTTAAAAAATCTTGACTATACTGGGTATACAGAGCGTTTTAGAAATATACAAGCACGTTTTCTAAACAGTGTATTGAGTTTTGAACGTCTAGGAAGATTGCTGGATGCCGAAATTGTAGGAACTAATAATTATAAAGCTTTAGACGCTTTGAGTGATATGCGTAAAGGTATTTGGAAAGAAGCTTCGGCTGGAGCCAATGTTACCATTTACAGAAGAAACCTGCAAAGAGCATATATAGAAAGAATGAGCTATTTAATGAAAGAAGAAATAAAATCAGGACGCCCATCTGATTTTTATAATGTCGCACAATCAGATGTACGTGGCCTGGTTCGTGGGGAATTGAATGTATTAAAAGTACTTTTGACAACTGCTCGATCTGCTGCTGTCAATATTGAAACAAAATATCATTATGAAGATGCTATAAAAAGAATTGATCTTATTTTGAATCCAAGATAACATAAGATTGATTTGCATTTACTTTAAATTTTGCCTCCAACTGTATCATACATTTGGAGGTATTTTTTTGGAATGATGTTTTGCTATAAAAAAAAGGTTATACATCTTTGTAGAGCAGGGTAATTGCAATTGAATAGTATAATAAATTATTATTAAAACAATTTCAACATTAGTGATTTCGTTCCCATGCTATTTTCATTTGAGAACAGTGTTTGTATTCTTAAAAATAGGAACGAATATTATGTTGAATAATTTAGATTTTGTTTGTGTTTTATGCAAACATTTAAGATAAAAACTAATATTTTTTTCAAAAATGTTCTTTGTGCAATTTTTCTTTGTAAATTTCGGTGTAATTCAAAATCTTTTCAAATGAAAGTATACCCTATGCCTGAAAATGAAATTGAGCGTCTAAGAGTTCTTAAGGACTATGCAATTTTGGATACTATTTCAGAGAAAGAGTACGAATCAATCACACAGTTAGCTTCCTATATTTGTGGTGTTCCTATAGCATTAGTAAGTTTAATTGATAAAGACAGACAATGGTTTAAAGCTAGTGTAGGGCTGAATGCAAGTGAAACATCGCGAGAAGATTCTTTTTGTCAATATACCATCATGAACAATCATGTTTTTGAGGTTGAAAATGCAACGGAACATGAATTATTTTATGATAACCCGTTGGTTTTGGGAAACCCAAATATAAGATTTTATGCAGGTGCTCCATTGATCAACAAAAATGGCTTTGTCATGGGGTCTCTTTGTGTTATTGATACGGAACCCAAACGTTTAAATGAAGAACAAAAAAATGCTTTACAACTTTTAGCAAATCAAGTGGTCGCGTTACTAGATGCGAGGAAGAAAAATTTAGAATACTTGGACTCTCAAAAAGAGTTGCAAAATTTCATAGATCTCTCAAAGGATTTGGTTTGTATAGCAAATTTAGATGGACTTTTCTATAAAGTAAATCCAGCTTTTACAGCGGTTTTAGGATTTGAAAAACAAGAGCTAGAAGGAAAACCTTTTATAGATTTTGTTCATCCTGAGGATGTGCAATCAACACTTGATGAGGTAGGAAAACTTGCTGATTTAAAGCAGACAGTTAGTTTTGAAAATAGGTTTAGAACTAAAGATGGATCATATATAAATTTGAGTTGGAACACTTCACCAGATCCAGAAACAGGAAATTTATACGCAATTGCTAGAAATGTTCAAAAAGAAAAGCTTGCAGAACAACATCTAAAAGAAGTGAATTATTTACTTGAGGAGTCTCAGCAAATTGCTAAAATTGGCAGTTATAATTATAATTTTGTTACAAAAAATTTGATTTGGTCTGATGAGTATTATCGTATTTTTGAAATGGATAAGATGCCTACAGATGAGTTAGTTGCAAAAATTAGAACTTTAATCCACCAAGATGATTTAATAGTTTTGGATAATATTATGGAAGAGGTGTCCAAAACCGGTAACAGGTTCAAAACAAATTATAGAATAGTTTTTCCAGACGGAAGAGTTAAATATATTTTAGCTATGGGTGAACCCGTAATGGATGCTCAAGGTTCCATAATTGCACTTAACGGTGTTGTACAAGACGTTACAGACATTACGGTTGCCGAACAAAATCTTTCCGAAAAATCTAAAGAAATCAAAGATATCAGAGCTGCACTCGATGAGGCTGCTATTGTATCAATATCTAATAGAAAAAGAAAACTAACGTATGTTAATGATAATTTTTGTACTGTTTCAAAATTTGATAGAGAAGAGTTGATAGGAAATGAACAACCAAACATGGCTGCTTTTTTTGAAACTGATTTTGGAAAACAGATTTCAGAAAACATTTATAACGGTACAACTTGGAAAGGCGAAGTACAACACAAAGCAAAAGATGGGACTTTTTATTGGGAAAATAAAACGATTGTTCCATTTTTAAATAATAAAGGAGTTCCATACCAATATATTTCAATAGGCACAGATATTACGGATAGAAAGATTGCCGAAGAAAATCTTATTGACGCACTTACTAGTTTAGAAAAGAAAAACCGAGAACTTGATGAATATGCCCATGTAGTATCTCATGATTTAAAATCACCTTTAAGAGCTATTTACAGTCTCTCTGAATGGATTGTTGAGGATATGCCTGAATTGCCAGAAAAAGTTAAAGGACATTTTGATTTACTGCGTCGTAGGGTATCCCGAATGGACAATTTAATCAATGGTGTTCTAGAATACTCAAGAATTGGTCGTATTGAAATTGAGAAAGAAAGTGTAGATACACATGATCTATTAGAACAATTGGTAGATTCTATTGTTCCTGATACTTTTGAAGTTTCAATAGGAACTAATTTCCCTATTGTACTAGCCGAACGAATTTTGTTACAGCAAGTATTTACGAACTTGATTGGTAATGCAGTGAAATATAATGACAAACCACTTGGTAAAATTGAATGTAGTTATCAATCTTTGACTGATTTTCATGAATTCACAATCAAAGATAATGGACCAGGCATTGCAGAGATATACCAACAAAAAGTATTCAATGTTTTTCAAACAATTGAAGCCCGTGATGTAAAAGAAAGTACTGGAATTGGCTTGTCGATAGTAAAAAAAATAGTCGAGGAAAAAGGTGGAATAATTTACATCAAAAGCCAAGAAGGAGAAGGATGTAGTTTTATTTTAACAATTCCAAAATAACAGGATTTAAACAATAAAACCAGTTAGTTAATACCGAAAAAGTAAATTTTACATTTTTGAAAATTGATTTTCAAAGTTTGAAAAACGTTTGTCTAAATCAAGAAGTAATTGTTTTTTCACTGCTTCCTCTTTTATAAAACTGTAAAGAATGCTATTGTATACATATTGCTTGATGTCTTTATAGGTAACCTCTTTATATCTTTTGGCTAGTAATACATATTGCTCTGTCATATTTGTACGTAAAATTCCAGCATCATCTGTGCTGATAACTATGGGTACTCCAAATTTTTTGTACAACGAAAAGGGATGACGCTGTTCTTTTACCTTTAAAATAAACTCGTTACTCACTAAATTGATCTCAATTGGAATGGTTTTAGAAGCCATAAATCGCAATAAATTATAAGCATCTTTTTCATAAGCCATATCCACTCCATGACCTATTCTATTTGCTCCAGCTGTATGAACAGCAGCGCCAATATGCCACGATAATTCTTCGGGTTGAACAAGTCCTAGTGTTAGTTCACCAGCGTGCATGGTATATTTTACATTGGGAAAACGAGAACTACAATATTTAAACATTAACATGTGCAAGCCGTAATCTTTCATTGAGGTTTCTCCATCTTCTGGTGAGACTATATTTACGCCAGCCATCAATTTGCTCTCGTTTGCAGAGATAAATGCAATAACTATGTTTTTAAATAAATCTACAGGCTCCATAAAACGCAATACAAAATTTTGATAACGCATTGTAAACTGTGTATCATCAATTTTTAAATCGTTGTGTAATTTAGCAACAAAATTAGTGTTGAAGTTTTTAGCATACATTTCGGCATCTCTTTTTTGGAAAATAACATAGAGAGAATCTAATGTTTTGAGTATTGCTTTTTCATCTTTGGCAGCAGCCAATTGTCTTAATCTTGAATCGAATTTTACTAAATCATTCGTTTGCAAAGTATTTGGAATCGTAGATAATTGTGTTTCAATATAACTTACATTTTCAGCAATAGCTCTTTTTTTAAGTTCTAATAATCCTGCTGCAAAATTGCCTTGTATGGCGGGTTCAAATTTCATGAAAGACTCAAAAAATAATTTATCCGAAGGATAATCCACGTAGTTGTAATCCTTTATAGACCATTTTTGCATTATTTTTTGTTTGTATACTTCCAGCGTACCATTTGCCTTGAGCGCAGAAAATAAGGACCAGTTTCCTGAATTTTCTTTTACTTTTCTCACGTCCATGGTTTCTGTGTTGAGGTAGAAATCCTCTTTTATGGCGTGTTGCAATAAAGGCTCTGCGTAAATAGATCCTGAAAAATGGTGGTGTAAATCTCCTCCTTTAGGCATTTGCGAAAAAAAAGCGGTTAGCTCTGCTTCATTGTTTCTAATTTTTTCAAAGTAGGCATCAGTAGGTTGTGAATAAACAGTGTTTAAGACAAATGCAACTAATAAGGTATATACTAATTTCATATTTTTTATTATAGCTAAAGTAAAAGGTGTGCCATTTTCAAAAAAGTAAAATCAATAGCAATATAGCAGCTCTTATATAATGTTTTAACTTTTAAGTGGTGGTAATAGTTTACAAAAATAAGCAATTTCATTGTCTGTTTTGGCTACTGATAAAAAAGTTTATTTTGATCACTTTTTTTATTTCAAAAAGGAGTAGTTGTAAAAAGGTGTTGTTGAATTTTTTAATATGTTAACCCTTGTTCCTTGTTTCAATTTTGAAAAAATTTTTGTTGAATAGGCTTAAATTTAGTTAGATTTCATCATGGCTTCGGCTGCGAGTCTACCTGTTCTCATAGCAGCATTTATAGATCCATTGAGTAAGTTATCTCCACAAATAAATACGTTTTCGGATAATGTAAGTTCTTGACTAGATATATCATTTCGAACTGATTCTTGATTAGGCAATGCATATTCTATTTGGTACGATTTAATCATTTTCCAAGATTCAACTTGATCACCATACCATTGTTTCAATTCTTGTTTCATGTTTTCCGCCAGTGTATTTTCGTTAATAGTTGGGATGCCATTGTAAGAAACAGAAATTAATATTTTGCCTTGTGGGGCATAGGCCTTGGACACATTAGTCATCACGGTCATGTTATTGACCCATTTTTTAAGAGTAGAAGCGTTAAGAACAACAACTGCCTTGTTCGTGGGAGCTTTTTCAGCCACAAAGTACACATTGGTTACTTGCTGTGATTGCATTTTTTGATTTGGACAATGCGTTTGAGTTAGCGCATTTGCATTTGTAGCCAGTAAAATTTGGTTGGCTTCAAATACGTTTCCATCATCAGTTGTTACTGTATTGCTATCTATTTTTATTACTTTAGTATTAAATATTATACTGCCTTCAGGGAGCATTTTTACTAATTGTTTCGGAATTTCTTCCATTCCTAATTCAGGTACGGCAACATCACCATCAGAAAACATTTTCATCACAAAATCAAACATTCTGCTAGAAGTTTTTAATTCGTTTTCAAGAAAAATCCCGGATAGGAAGGGAGCATAAAATCGCTTTATCATTTTTGAACTAAAACCATATTCTTTTAATTGTTGTAAAGTGGTTTGTTCTTTTTGTTCAAAAATTGCTTCAATAGTTTGTTTTTGTAGTTTGTTTTTAAGCCACAATGTATTCAGCTTATCTTTTATAGTTCCCACGGGGGCAAATAGCGTTGCGAGTGTTGCTGATGGTCTTCTGAACGGATCAGCAATTTCAAAGCTTCCCTTGTCGTAGAGTACAGTGGCGCCCGGAAGTATTTTTTTGAGATTCAAAGCTTTGTAATCTAGTAAAGCTCTCGTTTCTGGATAAGCAGTCAATAAAACCTGAAAACCTCGATCAAAAAGGAAACCGTCTTTTGAATCTGTTTTTATTCTACCTCCCGCACGTTCACTACTTTCTAAAATTAGTACTTTTCTACCTTGGCGGTGCAAATATACTGCTGCTGTTAATCCAGATAATCCAGCTCCTACAATAATAACGTCCTGTTTCATAGTATAAATTTAGACAAAAATAAATCATTTTTGCTGTTTTTTTGGCACTTCAATTTTGATGTTCTTTATTCGGAATAATCTAAATCAGTGTCAAAAGTTTCTTTAAGATTCCAAAGTGCTGTTAATGCAATAATTGAGAGTAATGTGCCAACAATCATTGCTGATTTTAAGATTTCACCATCAAATACTCTATCTCTAAAAAAACTATAAATAAGTAATATAAGGGGTAGTGATCCTCTAACTAAGTTGGGTACTGTTGTAGTTACTGTTGCCCGAATATTAGTGCCAAATTGTTCTGCAGCAATTGTAACAAACAATACCCAATATCCTACAGAGAAACCCATCAAAAAGCATAATGTGTAAAAAGTAATTGTTGTGATATTAAAAGCATTTAAGAAAATGAATACCATGATTAAATTTAAAAGTAAAAAAAGAGCCATTACTTTTTTTCTGCTTTTTAGCCATTGGCTTATTAATCCGCTGGCAATATCACCAAAAACGAGTCCGCCATAACACCAAGCAATAGCTTTACCAGCTGCAATAGTTTCGTATCCTTGTACTCCAAGTGCTTTTGCAAATTCTGGCGAAAAAGTAATTAGTACTCCGACCAAAAACCACAGCGGAACTCCAATAAGAATGCATTTCAGGTATTTATAAAATCTAGTTTTATTGGAAAACAAAGACAGGAAATCACCTTTTTTCTCGGTACTTTTATGTGCATCCTGAAACATTTTTGATTCTGAAATTTTAATTCTTAAAAAAAGAAGTAACAATCCTAAAATTCCACCTGCATAATAGCACAAGCGCCAATCTTGAAAAACTTGGTACACTAAATATGCAGCTACAGCTCCAGAAACTCCCACGGCTACTACAATCATAGTACCATATCCTCTTTTTTCTTTAGGCAAACTTTCTGTAACTAAGGTAATCCCAGCGCCTAGTTCACCCGCAAGACCTATTCCTGCTATTAATCTCCAAAAAGCATATCCGTCTACGGTAGTAACCATACCATTAGCAATATTAGCAACAGAATACATGATTATAGAGCCAAATAAAACAGAAATCCGACCTTTTTTATCACCGAGAATTCCCCAAAGGATCCCTCCAAAAAGCATCCCAAACATTTGCATACTGATTAAATATTCACCTTGGTTACGAATGGCATCTCCTGTAATTCCTAAATCAATAAGGCTATCTGTACGAACAATTCCAAATAGTAATAAGTCATAAATGTCTACAAAATAACCTAGGGCAGCCACGATAACAGCTGCATTTAATATTCGGGTTGGTTTTTCTGCTGCCATCATAATTATTTTAATTTCAATTTCATTAATAAGTCGGTTTGCTGGTCATCACCCATTAAAAATAGGTGTTTGTCAAATTCAATAAATCCATTTTTTTTATAGAATTTTAATGCTCTATGATTTTCCTCCCATACGCCTAACCAAATGTAATTGACTTGCTTTTTATGTCCTATTTGTAAAGCAAAATCAAGTAATTGTTGACCTATATTTTCCCCATGATAGGATTGCAGTACATATATTCGATGAATTTCAAGGGAATTCTCATCTTGTTTTTCAGTTTGAGCATCTCCAAAATTAATTTTGAGATAACCCACAACTTCATTATTCAAAATAGCGATGAAAAATTCCGATGAAGGATGTTTTAACTCTTTTGTTAATTGTTCAATATTTAATTTTTCTGTAATGTAAGAATTAATATTTTCGGGGGTATTGACAGCTGCGAATGTTTCAGTAAAGGTTTGTATGCTTATCTTTTGTAACAGCGAAAGGTCTTTTAATGTGGCTTTTTTTATTTGGATATTGTGCATAGAAATGGTTCTGGTTTTTACCAAAAATAAATAAAATTCCGATTGATTTTTATAATCTATGACACTATTCGACAAATCAATTTAAAGATTCATGAAATCTAAATTTCAATTAGTACTTTTGGGATTACTAATATAAAAGCGTTCGAGAAGAATATTGTGTATGAAAATTGTTATATCGCCAGCTAAATCCTTAGATTTTGAGAAGAAATTGCCCGTTGAAACGTTTACCAAGTCTATTTTCTTAAAAGAGTCAGCTGAAATTCATTCAGTTTTAAAAGAAAAAAAACCAGCTGATTTATCAGTATTAATGAGCATATCAGATAAACTTGCAGATCTCAATTGGAAACGAAATCAAGAATGGAAAACTCCATTTACTCCTAAGAATGCTCGTCCAGCAGTATACACTTTTGATGGAGATGTGTACGTAGGATTAGATGTATTTACCCTTTCACCTTCAAAAATTGAAATTTTACAGGATAAATTACGCATACTATCTGGACTTTATGGCATATTAAAACCATTAGACTTAATGCAGGCGTATCGATTAGAAATGGGTACAAAATTACCTATTGGCGAAAGTAAAAATCTTTATGAGTTTTGGAAACCTTCCATTACTAAAGCTTTAAATAAGGAGCTAAAAGAAGGGGAGTTGTTTGTGAACTTAGCGAGTACCGAATACTTTTCGGCAGTTGATGTTAAGTCATTAAAAGTTCCGGTTATTACACCTGAGTTTAAAGATTATAAAAACGGCAAACTCAAGATTATTAGTTTTTTTGCTAAAAAAGCCCGCGGAATGATGGTTCGTTATATCATAGATACCAATGCAGAAACTATGGAGGATTTAAAAGGCTTTAATTATGATGGATATCAATTTGATGCTACAGAGTCAAAAGGAAATAACTTGGTTTTTACCAGATAGAAAATAAAAAAACCGTTAATATCGATTAACGGTTTTTTTTATGTTAATGCATAGCATCAGCAGGATTTATTTTATTTTTTCCCTTTTTAATCAAAAGGATAAATGGAATACATAACAAGAACAAAGCTCCTAAGTACAAGAAAATATCCATATAAGATAGCACTGAACTTTGAACCATGACTTTATATTCTATTGCTTTATAGGCTTTTGCCAATGCTTCATTTTCGGGATAACCCTTTGACATGAAGCCCAGTTTAAGCTGCTGTACTGTTTTTTGTACTTCAAAAGATGTTTTGTCTAAGTGTGCTATTAAATTTACTCGATGTTCTTGATTGAATCGAGCAATAAACGTGGTTATAATTGCAATACCAAAAGAGCCACCTAGCTGACGCATCATTCCTGTAAAAGCGGCTCCCTCACCAATGCTTTTTCCTTTTAAAGTAGATAGAGAAAGTGTAGATATGGGTACAAATAATAATCCTAAACCTATTCCTCTAAGAATTAGTGGCCAATACAGGTGTTCCTCCCCAGAGTCTGGAGTGATCACACTTTGCATCCAAAAAGTAAAAAAGAAAAACATTAAAAATCCTACAGCTACCATATAAGCTTGTGGAACTCCCCGCTGAATCATTTTACCTATGAACGGCATCATAATTCCTGTAGTTATGGAGCTAGGAATTAGTAGTAGGCCCGCATCTAAAGCACTCCATCCTAAAACGGATTGCGTATAAATAGGGATTATAAAGGTAGAACCATACAAACCAAATCCTAAAATAAAGCACATAATTGTTCCCACCCTAAGATTAGTGTCTTTTAAAACTCTCAGATTTACTATGGGGTGTTCATAAGTAAGCTCCCTCCATATAAAAAGAACTAACCCAAAAACAGTAACTACACTAAGGGTTATAATTGTAATATTATTGAACCAGTCATCTTGCTGCCCATGTTCAAGAACGTACTGTAAGGAACCTATAAAAGCGGTTAATAAAAAGATGCCCCACCAGTCTACCTGGCTTGCTTTTAATTTTTTACCGTATTTAGGACTTTTTACAAATGATAGTGTCAATAATGTAGCAATAATTCCTATCGGTATATTGATGTAAAAAATATACGGCCAAGAAAAATGATCAACAATATATCCACCAAGCGGCGGTCCTAGTGTAGGTCCTACAATGACGCCCATACCGTATATCGCTTGAGCCATTCCACGTTTTGCAACAGGATAACTTTCTGTAATGATGGTTTGTGCTGTAACTAATAAGGCACCTCCACCCAATCCTTGAATGAATCTAAAAGCAACGAGTTCCCATATATTA
Source organism: Flavobacterium sp. SOK18b (assembly GCF_014156605.1). Classification (NCBI taxonomy): domain Bacteria; kingdom Pseudomonadati; phylum Bacteroidota; class Flavobacteriia; order Flavobacteriales; family Flavobacteriaceae; genus Flavobacterium; species Flavobacterium sp. SOK18b. The sequence continues at coordinate 12,335 of NZ_QKNZ01000059.1, read as the reverse complement.
CTGGCATTTCCACATAAAAAGGATGAAACCGTAAATATAATTATAGAAACTGCAAAATAATTTCTACGACCAAATTGCTGTGACAACCAGCTCGTCATTGGGATCACAATAACATTTGCAATTGCATAAGCCGTTATTACCCAAGCCACATCTGTAAGAGATGCACCTAAGCTTCCTCGCATGTTGTTTAAAGCTACATTTACAATTGTGGTATCTACAATTTCCAGCATGGCACAAAGCACTGCTGTAATTGTTATAATGACACGCCTAAAACCGTATTCTACTAAATCATCTTCTCCCGATTCAACCATTTTATTACTAAGTGTAAACTATCATTAGAGTTTAAGTTTGTCGTTTTATAAGTTCAGATTAAGCATTTTAAGATGCTTAATCTATTCTAACATCAACATCTACATTCATACCAGGTCGTAATAATTTTATTTTCTCGGCATCATTTGTTGGGTCTAAACTAATTTTAACTGGTAATCTTTGAATTGTTTTTACAAAATTACCTGTTGCATTATCTGGCGGAAGCAAAGAAAATCGGGAACCCGTAGCAGGTGAAAAGGAAGTTAAAGTCCCTTGGAAATCATAATCGGGATAAGCATCAACTTTTACAGTAACTTTTTGTCCCACTACCATTTTGTTAAGCTGAGTTTCTTTAAAATTTGCAACTACCCAGGCTTCATTATTATTGATGATGTAAAATAAAGATTGTCCAGGTTGTACTAGTTGTCCTGGTTGAATGTCTATTTTTGATACTTGTCCATCAATTGCAGCAGTAATTACAGTGTAGGATAAGTTTAGCTTAGCTGCATCAACCAATGCTCTTGCGCGCTTAATATTGGCAGCGGCTACTTCAGTTTGTTTATTAGAAACTTTTGATTTTGCTACGATCACTGATTTTTGAAAAGCACTAGCTCTTTCTTGTTGTTGTAAAACGCGTACTTGATTTTCGGCTTCAAGTTTTGCAGCAAGCGCTTGCTCGTATTGTTGTTTAGTAATGGAGTGGCTTTTATATAAGTTTTCATAACGAATGTAGTCGCTATTAACTCTTCCTAATCTAATTTTTGCTGTTTCTATATTTCCACCAGCAAATAATACATTGGCATCTGATACAGATATACTTGCTAATGCACTACCAATATCTGCTTTTGAAACTTCAAAGTTGCCCTCTGCACCTACAAGTGCCGCTGTTGCTTCATCAATTTTTAATAAATAATCTCTTTTATCAATTGTAAAAAGGGTGTCTCCTTTTTTGACAAAATCATTGTCTTTGATGTACACTTTATCCACATATCCTGAAACTCTAGGAATAATAGGATTCATCTTTTTCTCAATTTGGGCATCATCAGTTTCTTCATGTGCTAGGGAATGCATGTACTTGAAGGTACCGTATGTACCACCCAAAACTACCAATGCTACTAGGATAATTATAAATTTTGTATTTGTTTTTTTCTTTTCCATGGTAGTATTTTATTTATGAGCGAGATTGAATGATTGTGATAATTGACCTGTAACCGAGAGTAACTCGTAATATTTTTGAATACTATTGGCTTTCGCCAAAGCTTTATTAATTTTTGAATTGAGTTGCTCTACATCAGCTTCAAGCAAATCATTTGTGTCAGATAGTCCGTTGTCATACTTATCTTTGACAATCCGATAATTTTCTGTAGCTTGCTCTTGTGCTTCCTCATAAACTACAGTTTGTTTTAAAGCAAGATCATAGTCCTCTATTGCTTTTTTGACTTGTGTCCGAATGTAATCAGTTAAAATTGCTTCGTTATTTTGCACTTCTATAACTTTATTTTCAGCAATTTTCACCAAGGTTCCGTTTTTCAAAAGCATGCTTAAATCATACGAAATTCCTACGCCTACATTCATAGCATTTTGAACTGTTATGACATTGCTTAAGTCTAGTGCGGTATATCCACCTACAAGCGCTATGGTAGGGTAGTAGGAGCCTTTGGATATTTTTACACTTGTTTCACTAGCTTTACCTTGATGCTGTAACGCTTTTAAATCTTTTCTATTTTCTAAGGCTGGTAATTCATTAGTAGGCACATTTGTCATTTGAAAATCAGCAAAATCAGCTTCTCTAATTTCAAGTTGTGTTTCGGGATTTAATTTTAACAGCGTAGTTAGGTAAAAATTGATTGTTTTTAAGTTGTTTGTGGTTTCATCTAATGATAACTGAATTTTTGAAACTTGTAATTTTGATTTCAGTAAGTCATTTCGAGGAATTATACCGTTTTTTTCAAGTTCAATAAAATCTTTAACTCTTTGTTTGGCACTTTTTTGATTTTCCTTTAAAATTTCAATTGTTTTTTGTGCTTTGTATAAATTTGCATAATACTCAATAACACGCAAAGCAATTTCCTCTTTGGTTTGTTCTGCATTTGCCATTTCTGCCTGGTATAAATAGTCCTGAGCTTTAATGCTATTTTGGAGTTTAAAGCCTGCAAAAACCGGAACAGTAGCATTCAATTGTCCTACCATCAATTGATTGACAACGGGCATTTGTTGTGGATCATTACTTTGATTTAACTTAAAATTGATACCGGCATTTGCCAAGCGTTGGTATTGTCCTGAAAGTTTTAAATCTGGATATTGATTGTTTTTAGTAGCTTGTAACTCGAGTTTTTTTGTTTTGATTTTAGTGTTAGCTAAAGTAATCTCATTACTTTTACTCCAAGCCATGTCTATTGCTTCCGTAAGCGTAAGACTTGTTTTCTGTTGTGCTTCTACAGCTGAAATTCCAATGAAGAAAATCCCAAAGAGCATGAATTTACTAGCTTTCATATATTAGCAAGGCTTTTATTGTTTGTTGAATGTGATTAGTCAAATTGGTCTTTATGTAATTGTTATATAAATCCTCTGTTTTTAAATTCAATAAATTCTCAAAAAAAGGTTTGTTCATGTGGAAATGAAAAAAAGTTCCTAAAATAGTAGGTGTGATAAGAGGTACAATAACATCTTTTCTGAAAATTCCTTTATTTTGCCCTTCTTCAATAATCAATTCTAAGGATTTTAAATTTCCTTTTCGCAATTCAGAGAACGCTTGAATGTTTTGTTCTCTTTTTTTGGACGTAAACTCAAAATGCAAAATGCGATAAATTCCCTTATTTAGGTTAATCCTATCAATGTAAAGGGCTATTAATTTGTTTATTTTTTCCAGAGGTTCTATTTCTTCTTGAAGGAGTTTGTCCAATTGGAGTTTTAAATCTGAAGTGCGATATACAATTAAAGATTCAAGCAAACGCTCTTTGGAACCAAAATAATAGGAAACCATAGCCACATTAATTTGGGCTAGTTTAGCAATGTTCCGTATTGAGGTACCGTCAAATCCTTTTTCTGAGAATAGAGTTTCTGCAACTTCTAGGATTTGAATTTGTTTGTCATTAAAATTACTTTTCAAACGAATCTTTTTTTTGATTTAGCAAAACTAAACATGTGTTTAATTTAAACAGTTGTTTAATTATTTTTTAACTTTTATTTAACAATATTTTTTAAATCTGTAAATTAACTATTAACTTAAATTTATGAATGTTCATTCTTTTATTTAAATACCTTTGTAGAGTTATTTAATGTGATTTGGTTACAACAAGAAATAGAATATGGCACAGCTACAAAAAAGTATAGATAAACGTACGGCATTGTTAAAAGCTACCTTGCAGCTTGTCAACAGTGGTGGTATTCAAGGAGCATCAATGGCTAAAATTGCCAAAGAAGCATCTATATCACCAGCTACCATTTATCTTTTTTTTGATAGCAAACAAGAATTGCTCAACCAGTTGTATCTTTCTGTAAAATCTAATTTTGCTCATGCTGCATTTAGTTCACATGCGCCAGGGGATACTATTCCCAAACAGTTTGAAACCATTTGGCACAACATGGCACAATATAAATTAGCACATCCAGAGGAAGCATCATTTTTGTCGCAATGTGATAACACCCCTATGATTGATGATCAAACCAGACAAGAAGGATTGCTTTTCCTGACTCCACTTTTTGATTTATGGAATGAAGGAATAAGTAAGGGAGTCATCAAGAATAGTTCGCCATACTTATTGTATACACATTCCATATATCCTATGGCGTTCTTAATGAATATAAATAGCAAAGATTTGTGTACTGCGGATGAAAATATTTTAAACGAAAGTTTCCAGATGGCCTGGGATAGCATCAAAGCCTACTAAATAAATAAATTTAATATACTAATACAACATGGAATTAATAGACAAATTAAAATGGAGATATGCTGCAAAAGCAATGAATGGTGAAAAGGTTTCACAAGAAAAATTAGATACTATTCTTGAGGCCGCAATTCTAGCACCTACATCAAGTGGTTTACAGCCTTTTGAGATTATGGTAGTTACTAATCAAGAGATTAAAGAAAAGATAAGAGTTATAGGATGGAACCAATCGGTGATTACAGATTGTTCACATTTGCTTGTTTTTGCTGCTTGGGACACGTATACTGCAGAGCGTATCAATACCATGTTTGATCTCACAAATGAGGTTCGTGGTTTTAAAAATGAAGGATTTGAAAATTACAGACAAATGCTTTTAAGCAGTTATCCGCAAAAAGATCCAGAAGTTAACTTTCAACATGCAGCTAGACAAGCGTATATTGCCTTTGCAATGGCCATCGCAGCAGCTGCTTTTGAAGGGGTAGATACCACACCAATTGAAGGTTTTGATCCTGATGCTCTTGATGAAATTTTAGGTTTAAGAGAAAAAGGTTTAAGAAGTTGTGTTATACTTCCTGTAGGATACCGTGATGCTAAAAACGATTGGTTATCAGATTTAGTAAAAGTTAGAAAGAGTAAATCAGATTTGGTTACTTTTATTGACTAGTTCTACTAAAATAAACTTTTAAAAAATCTCTCCAAATAGGAGAGATTTTTTTGTTTAGGATGTAAAATGATTTTTCAATTAGAATGTATTTTGTGAATATCTATTTGAAAAAAAAGGTTGTTTTTTTTCTTTAAAATTTATCTTTGGCATCCTAAAAAATAATTGAAATGAGTAATATTTGGTACGAATGCAAAGTAAAATATAGAAAAACAGACGAGACTGGTGGTCAAAAAATTACTACCGAGGCTTATCTTGTAGATGCTCTATCGTATACAGAAGCCGAAAGTAGAATCAATGAAGAAATGGCAGCATATATTAGTGAAGAATTTAAAATCACCAATATTAAACTAGCTAATTATGCTGAAATTCACCCTTTTGAAAATGCAGACAGATGGTTCCGTTCTAAAATTTCACTAATTGCTTATGATGAAGAGAGCGGAAAGGAACGCAAAACAAATATGTATGTCTTAGTGCAAGCCAATGATGTGCGAGAAGCGTACGATAACACGATAACAATCATGAAAGGAACCATGGGTGATTACACCATTCCTGCCGTATCTGAGTCTCCTATTATGGATGTTTTTCCTTATTTCAGTGGTGATGAAGGGGAACTTGAGCAATTAGAACGATTTAATGCCTTAAAAGCTTCAAAGCCAGATACTACATCAGAAATAGAAGATCACATGGAATTTGTAGACGAAGTAGAAGAAGAAACTATAGCTTAATTTAAAGCTTAGTTTTTTAAATATAGCGATACTTTTTAAACACGGTTCTCAAATCTCTTCTTTTGCTATCAGCAAGAACATAAGGGATTTGTGAACCGTTTTTATTTTGGTAACGGATTACGGTTTTAGTATTTTTTCAAAAGCTTTTCGTGGACTTCCTCTAAAAAAAACTTCGCCGCAATACTGATATCCCAAACTTTCAAAAATACGCAACATAGGCAAGTTGTCATAGTTGGTATCTGCTTTTATACTATATATGTTTTCTTCAAGTGCAACTTGCTCTACATATTTTAAAATCAATTTTGCAAAACCCTTTCCAATTTGGCTTTCGCCAATGGCAATTCGGTGTACCACAACGAAGTCGTTATTTGTCAGCCATTTTCCTTGAATATTTTCATAAGCAGGCTCATAGTTGAAATAAACAGCTGTATATCCTATGATAGTTTGATCTTGTACTAAAACATATCCAGCGCCTTTTAAAATATCGTTGTTTATAATTTCTGGATTTGGATAACCATCTTGCCATTGTGTGCTTCCGTCATTTTTTCTTCGCAAAATAGCGTGCTGTAAAATGGTCCAAATTGCAGCAGCATCGTTTTGATTTGCCTGTCTAAAATGAATGTCCATAGTAAAGGTTTTTTTAGTGGTTGTTTTTATTAATTGGTGTTAAAATAAATCTTTGAACTATAATTCATTTACCCTTTTGTGTAAAAAACAGAAATGTATTTCAATAAAACTAAAGCATTAATTTTTAGAATTGTTGTTTCGCTCACTGTATTCAATCCAATTTTTGATTCTTTCAACATACATTTTGAGATAGTTTTCAGTAATACAGATATTGGACCAATCAAATCTTTGCGCTTGTATTCCTAAAAAAAACTATAAATAGATGCTCCCGCTTCTGGAATTCCATTAATTTCTTGAATGAAATTCCCTTTTTTATCTAAAATTGGAATTGATACCGAAAAAGAATTTTCTCTAAGTAAATTCAAAAGTTCTAATTCTTGCTCAATTTCTAATTTAGTTCGCCATTGATAGCAGTAAACCCCTAAAACAAATTTAGTTTTCTTTACGAAATAAAGTAGGTGTGATTTACACCTGTCCGGTACAATTTACAATTATAATCGTCTGTCAGTTCGTACATTTTTTTGATAAAATCCCCTAATTCTTTTTCTGACAATGTTGAGGCAATTACTGGAAAAGTGGTCATCTACTGTTTTTTAAAATAATTGAAATCAAATTAGGAGACTAAACGTACTATTTTTTTAATCATTTTAAACTAAAAAGAGTTGGTTTTGATTCTTTGTTGCTGATAAAATTATTAAAAATCACTCTTTATTTAATCGAATCATTACTTTCATTTTAATTCTAAAAAAGGGCGTTTTCAAGAAAGTGAAAAATCTCCTGAATCTATTTTAAAAAATTTCTCAAATCGTCATAGGTTTTAATTTTAACGCTCACTTTTTCTTTACCTAAAACACTCTCAATTTGTCTAGGAATAGATAGTTTTACGTTTAATGTTGGTTCCACTGTATCCAAAAACTTAATGGGATGTGCCGTTTCTAAGAAAACACCTATTGCATTTGGATAATTTTCTAATTCTTTTTTTAATCCAAGATAGCCCACAGCTCCATGAGGTTCTGCAATATATCCGTTGGTGTCATAAATGGTTTTCATGGCTGTTAAAGTTTCAGCATCAGAGAATGTAAACGAAGAAAAGTCTTTTTTAAATTCCTTCAAATCATTTTGGTAGATTTCCTGAATTCGAATAAAATTACTTGGATTCCCGACATCCATTGCATTTGAAATGGTCGCTTTGGAAGGTTTTGGATCGTAAATTCCGTTTTCTAAAAATCTCGGAACCGTATCGTTTACATTCGTTGCAGCTACAAAATGTTCAATGGGTAATCCCATTTTTTTAGCAATAATCCCTGCGCAAATATTCCCAAAATTCCCACTTGGACAAGAGAAAATTAAAGGTTTATTATGTTTCTTTAATTCCTTGTAAGCAAAGAAGAAATAAAACATTTGCGGCAACCAGCGCGCAATATTGATGGAGTTTGCTGATGTTAAGTTTTTATGTTGTAGACTTTCGTCCAAAAACGCTCTTTTAACCATATCCTGACAATCATCAAAAACGCCATCCACTTCAAGTGCTTTAATATTTTGTCCCAAAGTGGTCAATTGTCGTTCTTGAATATCACTCACTTTACCCGATGGATATAGTATAATGACTTCAACGCCTTTTACACCAAGGAAACCACTGGCTACAGCACCACCTGTATCGCCAGAGGTGGCAACTAAAACCGTATTTTTACTATCGGCCTTATCTTTGTTGAAATACCCCAAACAACGTGACATGAATCTTGCGCCTACGTCTTTGAAAGCCATTGTTGGGCCATGAAACAATTCAAGAGAGTAAATGTTTTTTTCAATTTCGACAATAGGAAAATCAAAGCATAATGTTTCGGCGATGACTTGTTTTAAAGTGGTTTCTGGAATTGCATCACCTACAAATTGTTGAATCGCTTCAAAAGCAATTTCTTCGTTGCTTAAATTTTCGATGGTTTCAAAAAAAGCAGTTGCTAACGGGGTGATGGTTTCCGGAAAATACAATCCTTTATCAGATGCTAATCCTTGTATTACGGCTTCTTTGAAAGAAACTTTGGGTGCGTTATGGTTTAAACTGTAGTATTTCATTATGTTTAGTAATTATAGAATCCCCACCCCAACCCACCCCAGAGGGAAGGCAGACGAAACGGGATTCAGAATGTGTTCATTATAATTTTAAAATCACTATATTTTTCATTTATTCTCCCTCCGGGGGTTAGGGGGCTATTATTTTCATTCCTTCATCATTTACTTTTGAAACGTGAATTTCATACGGTAAATTCATTTCATCGTATACAACCCTCATGGCTTTTGCGATTTTATCAGCGGTTTCCTTTCCTTTGCTTAAAGCAAAAATAGAAGGACCTGAACCCGATATACCTGAACCTAAAGCTCCATTTTCATAGGCTGTTTTCTTGATTAAATCAAATCCAGGAATTAAAACACTACGCAAGGGTTCTATTATTTCGTCATGCAAGGACCTACCTATTAAATCATAATCTTTAGTGTACAAACCTGCTACTAATCCGCCTACATTTCCCCATTGTACAATGGCACTTTTTAAGGAAATGGTTTGTTTTAATACGGAACGAGCATCTGATGTTTTCAATTCAATTTGAGGATGAACCACGGTGGCGTACAGTTCAGATGGACTTTCTATTTTTATAATATCCGGTGGATTATAACTTCTTACCAATGTGAATCCTCCCAAGAGGGCAGGAGCAACGTTATCAGCATGGGCATTTCCACTGGCTAATTTTTCGCCTTGCATCGCAAATAAAACCAATTCTTTACGTGTAAATGGACGTCCCAATAATTCATTAATTCCAAAAACTGCACCTGCTGCACTCGCGGCACTACTTCCAATTCCACTTCCGGCTTTGATATTTTTGTAAATTTCGATTTCAAATCCAAATTCGGTTTCTACTTCTTCTAACATTGCCAAAGCGGAGACTCCAGCAACATTTTTTTCGGTTTCAAAAGGCAGGTCGGCACCCACAATTTTAGTAATGCGAATCCCTTTTACCGCAGATTTTCTGATAACCATTTCGTCACCCGCTGTATCAAGACACAATCCTAACACATCAAAGCCACAGGAAAGATTAGCTATTGTAGCTGGGCAAAATATTTTTATTTCATTCATAATAGTAGTCTTAAAGTCTAATGTCTTAAAGTGATAAAGTCATTGAAATGTACATAAAATGGAATTGGTAACTTGTACACTTTATGACATTCGACTTTATGACTTATTTATATATTTCCAATTCTGATTACATCTGCAAAAATTCCTGAAGCTGTAACTGCAGCTCCGGCACCAGCTCCTTTTATCAATAGCGGTTGATCTATGTAACGGTCTGTGAAGAACAATACAATATTGTCTTTTCCTTCTAGATTATAAAAAGGATGGTCTTTGGAAATGAATCGCAATCCTACATTTGCTTTTCCGTTTTCAAATTGAGCTACATATTTCAAACGAGATTCTTTGCTTAATGCTTCTTTGTAAATGGATTCAAAATGTGCCGCATGTGTTTGTAAGGATTTGAAAAAGGCTTCATTATTAGTTGTCTCCAAACATTCAGCAGGCATGAACGATTCGTTTGTAATTTCGTCAATTTCCATTTTGTAACCGCTTTCGCGAATCAAGATTAATATCTTTCTGGCAACGTCAATTCCGCTCAAATCTATCTTTGGATTTGGCTCTGTAAATCCCTGTACACCAGCTTCTTTTACAACATCATGAAAAGTATTATTTTCATCGAAATTATTAAAAATAAAGTTCAGACTTCCAGATAATACAGCTTGAATTTTATTTACTTTATCGCCGGAAGCAACCAGATTTTTTACGGTATCAATAATTGGTAATCCCGCTCCAACATTAGTTTCAAACAGAAAAGGAGCATTAAATTGTCTGGATAGTTTTTTTAGCTTTTTATAATTGTCGTACTCTGATGCGCATGCAATTTTATTACAAGTCACTACGGCAATATTGTGTTTTAAATACTGTTCGTATGTTTTAGAAACACTTTCATTTGCCGTGATATCTACAAAAATACTGTTGCGTAAATTGAGTTCTTTAACTTGTGTGATAAACTGCTCTTGGTTACACGGTTCTCCTGTTTCTAAAGCAAATTGCCAATCTTTTAAGGAGATTCCATCTTCATCAAAATACATTTTTCTAGAATTTGACAAGGCTATTACGCGCAGGTTTATCTTCAATTTTTCTTTAAGGAATTTCTTTTGATGTTGAATTTGTTCTATGAATTTTTCTCCCACATTTCCTACTCCCATCACAAACAAGTTGAGTTGCTTGGTGTTTTCTTCAAAAAAGTTTTCATGCAGCGAATTCAATGCTTTTTTTACATCTCTTTCGTTAATTACCGCCGAAATATTTCTTTCCGAAGCTCCTTGAGCAATGGCGCGAATATTAACATTGTTTTTTCCCAAAGTGCTAAACATTCTACCGCTTAAACCTTGATGATTTTTCATATTCTCGCCTACTATGGCTATGATGCATAAATTTTGTTCAACTATACATAGATTAACTTTATTTTGCAGAATTTCCACTTCAAATGCAGAATTGATTGCAGCCTCGGCCACAGCGGCATCTGAATTTAAAATCCCGATACATATGGAATGTTCCGATGAGGCTTGAGTAATAAAAATCACGTTTATTTTGTGATGTGATAATACTTCAAAAAGTCTTTTAGAAGACCCAGAAACACCAATCATTCCAGAACCTTCAAGTGTAATCAATGTGATTTTATCAATATGTGTAATTCCTTTTACGGGATTAGATGATGCTACAATTTGGTTCGAAATATAAGTTCCTTCGGCTTCTGGTTCAAAAGTGTTTTTGATTAAAATAGGAATATTTTTTCTTAAAACAGGCTGTATAGTTGGCGGATACAGTACTTTAGCTCCAAAATGAGACAACTCCATCGCTTCCTGATAGGAAATGAATGCAATAGGTTTTGCTTGTTTTACAATTTTTGGATTGGCAGTAAACATTCCGTTGACATCAGTCCAAATTTCAAGTTCCTGTACATCAAGTGCGCCCGCAAGAATAGCTGCCGTATAGTCAGATCCTCCGCGTCCTAACGTAGTATTGATTCCGTCTAATGAAGCAGCAATAAAACCCGGCATTACAACTACCTGTTTTTCATTAGATTTAAAAAAATCACTAATTAATGCATTTGATACCTCAAAATTGACGGTAGCTTTACCAAAGTCAGTATTGGTTTTAATCAATTCTCGGCTGTCTTTATATCCGCTATTTTGGCTAATTTGTTGTATTCCTTCGGATATGATAAATGAAGAAAGCAACTCACCAAAACTTAAAATAGTATCTGAAGTTCTTGCGGATAATTCACCCAAAAGATAGCAGCCATCGAGTAAGGTTTCAAGATGATTGATAATTCTCTTGATTTGGCTAAGCAAACCGCTTTGATCTTGTACTGGTATAAGCTCTCTTAAAACTTCTAAGTGTTTTTTCTCAATTTCGGCAAGAATTGTTTTGTAATTTTCATCTCCAGCAGCCGCTTTTTGTGAAGCAAGTTGGAGCATATCAGTAACTTTACTAAAAGCAGATACCACTACAATTAATTGTTGGTCTAGGGATTGGTTCATGACAATTGACATTACCAATTTTATATTTTGTGCATTGGCCACAGAAGTGCCTCCAAATTTGAGTACTTTCATTTTGTTGTTGTTTAGTTTTTTATTAACGAGGGACCATGGTCGCTAGGTAAAATTATTGTGAAAAGAGAATTATTTGAGTTTTACTCAAGTTAAATTAACTTTAAATAAAGTATACGTATAGGATGATATGTAATTGTAGTACCCCTAAGGGGTTGTAGTAGTTGTAGTAGAGTAAGCAACAAAAGTTACCTCCCATAATAGGGTGGTGCTTGTAGTCTTATATGTTGCTTTATTGTTCTTCATTTGTTTTTCAAAAATACGTTATTTAGTTTAAAATGAGCATGTTTGTTTCATTTTTGTGAAATATGAATTTTGTGAAGCGTAAATTGTATATTTCTAAATTTGATGTGATGAAATGCATTTAAAATCATGATATTCATATTTTTTAAAGTTTTTTTGACTTTAAAAACGATAAGACTTTAGTTTTTTATTTCATATATC
>NZ_QKNZ01000058.1:0-39383 GCF_014156605.1 Flavobacterium sp. SOK18b | reverse complement strand
TTAAACACAAACAAATTTTATAAAAATTAATGTAAATTACATCTATAGGAAAGAATATTGTCTGAATTTTTAAAGAATCTTAAAAAGTGTATCAAAACAGTAAGTCTACAAATTCAGACAATAGTATTATTTTCTACCATTATAAAATAAATGTATACGATTAATTTTTGCGAAGATGCTCAAAACTTCATTCAAGAATTTAATATTATTAATTTATAATTTAATTCCTAAATATTCTACTAATGAACTAGTTCTTCATTTTACTGATTTTATCATAATCCAGAATTGTTACTGTGCTTCCTTTTCTTTCAATCAGTCCTTCATTTTTAAATTCGGTTAAAGTACGGCTAACAGTTTCGGAGGCAGTTCCCGTAAGTGCTGCGAGTTCATCCCTACTAATTCTAATAGTACTATCATGCTTAAACAACTGCAAAAGTGCTTCGGCAATTCGTTTTCTCACTGATTGGTATGCCAGCTGTAGTAGACTCGCATCTTTGTTTCGAATTTCATTGGATAATATTTCAAGAAATTTTCCAGCAATATCAGGGTATTGCTGCAACATTTTATCAAATTGTATTTTAGGAAAAAAACACAAATAACTATCTTCCATGGCAGTTGCCGTATCATCATAGGGTTTATTGCAAAGAATGATATTTATCCCTAAAAAATCCTCCTCCTGATATATTCCTGTCATTAGTTCATGTCCATCTTCGGTCATTTTAATAGTCTTGATTTTCCCCGAAACTACCAAGTAAATACCAGTGGCATTATCGCCTTCATAATGTATCACCTGATTCTTTTTAAAAAATCTAGTTTTTCGTTCGGCTATAATTCTTTTTAATTCTTTCAATCCACTGTTTTCAGCTACCAGCTTGTCCAAATTCTCTAATGATTTACTATAAAAATGGTGCTGACATTCTTTTTTCTTTAATCTGCTTTCAATAGCATTCAAAAGTTCTAATCTCCCAAATGGCTTTGTAAGATAATCATCGGCACCCATTTCCATTCCCTTACGCAAATCAAGTCGCTCGGATTTTGAAGTAATAAAAATAAAGGGGATAGCAGTGGTTTCTAGATTTTTATTTAAAAGATACAGTACATCATAACCATCTAGTACAGGCATCATGATATCACACAAAATTACATCTGGTAAATAGAGTAAAGCTTTATCGACCCCTTCCTTGCCATTTTTAGCAACAAAAACTTCATAGTCTGCCAATTCAAGAATTTCTACTATATTTTCTCTTATTTCATTATTATCTTCAATTACTAATACTTTGCTCATATCGATAAAAATGTTAGTGTGAATGATGTTCCTTCATTTATAGTACTTACATAGGATATAGAACCATTCATTAAGGCGATATAACGCGCCACAATATTTAAACCAAGTCCAGTTCCTGGGATATTACCCGTATTATGTGCTCTGAAAAAAGGTTCGAATAAATGGAATTGATCTTCAACAGGAATTCCAATTCCTTCATCCTTCACGCAAATGATACAATGGCTGTCATTAATTTCGGTTGTAAATTCAATAGTACAACCATCCTCTGAATATTTTATAGCATTGGTAATTAGATTGATAATACTATTTTTAATTAAATTCTGGTCTAGGGTTATGAGTTTCTGACATCCATAATGCGTAAAATGTATTTGCTGTTTTTCTTTGGCTAGTAATTGCATCTCCTCTGTAATTTCTTCCGCTAATTGTACCAGATCAAAACATGTGGGTTTAGCTTTTACATTGCCTACTTCTAATTGTTCTATGTATAAAAAATCATTCAATACAGTAGTTAAATTTGTTACAGCATTAATTATTTTACCCGCATGTTTAATTATATTAGCATTATTTAACGGCTCAGCATATTTTTCGATGAGAGAAGCTGATAAATGTGCCGTGCTCAATGGAGTTCGAAATTCATGCGAAGCCATAGATAAAAACCTATTTTTTAATTTACTGATTAGTTTTTCTTTCTCTAAACTGGCACTCACTTTTGCTTTTGCTTTTTCAAGTGCTTTAATCGTATCGTTTAAGGTTTTTGTTCGCTCTTCTACAAGTTCTTCTAGATGGGAAGCATAATTTTTAAGGCGTTCTTCATCCTTTTTTTGCTGGGTAAGATCATGAATAAATCCGGCGTAAATTTTTCTTCCTGCATGTTTCACTTCACTTACACCTATTTTAAATGGAAATTGATAACCATTCTTAGTTTTACCAATGAGTTCTCTTCCTATTCCCATAATATGCGATTGACCAGACATTTTGTAGTATTTTAAATAGGAATCATGAGCCACTTTATCGTCAAAAGGCATTAGCATTGAAATATTTTCACCTAATACTTCTGGTTCAGCATAATCAAAAAGTTTACATGCAGATGGATTTATGCTTTCTACAATGCCCAATTCATCAATAGTTATGATACCGTCAATGGCGTTATGCACAAGGGCATCTAGTAAAGCAGATTTCTCCATAACTTATTTTGTCAAAGTGTATTGACTTATGTAAAGATAAGGCCACCTGAGTAGTTATCTCCTTATAGTATTATATCTATATCTTTTGAAATTTACTCTTTTAAGCTTTAAAGAATCATAAGTGATGTAAATCACATATAGTTCAGCCGATGCTCATTTCAATATAATACTATATAAACCAACTTTGTAAAGTGCTTTAAAACAATATAGTATTGATATTAAAAACGGAAAATGATAACAGATGATATTTTACGGCAAAATGTAATTCAAGCATTAAAATGGGACCTTTTTAGTGTTGATTGCATTATAATAGTCATTTCAAATAATGGAGTAATAACTCTAAAAGGTAATGTAGATACCTATAAAAAGAAAACGCAAGCCGAAAGAATATCAAGTGCAATATCCGGAGTACAATCAGTAATCAATAAAATTGATGTAACAATAAATCGCTTGGAACAGAAAAAAGATATAGCAATCACAAATGAAATTCTCAATATTTTCAGATGGAACTGGAATACACTAAATGATACCATTAAAGTTAAGGTACTTGAAGGATGGGTAACGCTATCTGGAGAATTAGAATGGAACTATCAGAAAGAAGCTGCCAGACAAGCTATTGTAAGTCTAATTGGTGTAAAAGGAGTTAGTAATAAAATTAATATAAAATCTCAAGTGGATACTAAAATAGACAAAACGACTCTTAGACTTGCACTAGAAAATCATCTTGCATTGGATTCAAAAGATATAGAAATTGAGGTATCAGATTCAAAGATAATTTTAAAAGGGACTGTGGAATCATGGTATCAAAAAGAAATTGCAGGATTTATTGCTTGGAAAGCAAGAGGTGTTGTAAGTGTTGAAAATGAATTACTGATTGAAGAATAATATATTAAAAATGAAACCAATACAAGCTAAAAAAAACAACTGACCATTAACAGTTTTAATTGTTAAGAATATTTTAAAAAACTAATATTAATACTTTAAAAAAATCCTGTGTTCTTTTTAAAACTAAAGTTTAAAAGTGTTTGGCATCACTTTTTGATGTGCGTATGGTCATTTCCAATTCAACCAAATAGACTCAAATTTGAATTTAAAAGTTTCTTGAATTACGATACGGGTAAAATACTGTAAATAGATAATCCCAAGTAGAATTCAAAAAAAATAATGTTTTAAATAAATAGTAGCAACATGAAAATACTTATTGTACTTACATCACATGATGTTTTGGGAACCAGTGGCCTAAAAACGGGGTTTTGGATAGAGGAATTCGCAGCTCCTTATTATATTTTTAAAGATGCAGGTGCTATAATCACAATTGCTTCTCCAAAGGGTGATCAGCCTCCAGTTGACCCGAAGAGTGAAGAAATAGAAGCACAAACCGAATATACTCAAAGATTCTACAAAGACAATACTGCTATTGACCTAGTAGCGCATTCTATAAAATTAAGCGAAATAAACCAAGCAGATTATGATGCTGTATTTTATCCTGGTGGCCATGGTCCGTTATGGGATTTGGCAAATGATCCAGATTCTATACATCTCATTGAAGACTTTTACAATAACAAAAAACCAATTGCCTTTGTATGTCATGCGCCAGCTGCTTTAGTACATGTGAAAATTCAAAATGGTGATTATTTAGTAAAGGGAAAGCAACTAACAGGCTTTTCAAATACCGAAGAAGAAGCAGTCCAGCTAAGCAAAATAGTACCTTTTTTACTGGAAGATGAACTTACTAAAATAGGTGGATTTTATAGTAAGGGAAAAGATTCTGAATCTTATGTAAAGCAAGATGGTTTGCTGGTCACAGGACAAAATGCAGCCTCATCAGTAGCAGTGGCAAAATTACTGCTAGAAACACTTGAAGGCGAAAAAATTACTAATCTAAATGACAATTAAAATGAAAAAAATACAACTAGTATGTATATGCTTAGCGTATGCAGCAGCATTAAATGCACAAACTGCCGATAAAAAATGGAACATTGGTATTCATGGAGGTGCAACACAATATCATGGAGATCTTGGACGCAGTTTTTACAAAACAGATAAAGCTATGTATGGCTTTGGAGGTGTATCTGTTTCCAGATATTTAGGAAAACTTTTTGATGCCAATTTGTTATTAACCAAAGGTACTATTGGATACAATGGTGACACGGGGAGTTTTAAAAGCGATTTTAATGCAGCTTCATTCAACCTGCGTTTCAACCTGACAGCTCCAGAATATATTATTAGACCTTATGTGTTGGCTGGTGTAGGTATAATCCTTTTTGACAATCAGGTTAATTTTGATCAAGACAGAATTGACTATGCCTTGCCTACTGCTGGAGCAGGTATCAATTTTAGATTATCTCCAGAAATTATGCTGAATCTTCAAGAAACTTTTTCTTTCTCTAATAAAGATCGAAGAGATGGAGTGACCGCAGGCGAAAAAGACAGCTACCTCTCGCACATGATTGGGCTAACCTTTAATCTTGGAAGTGTAAAAGATGCCGATCAGGATGGAGTTTCAGACAAAAATGACAACTGCCCTGATACTCCAACAGGAATTAGTGTGGATAAAAAAGGCTGTCCTTTAGATCGGGATAAAGATGGTATTGCTGATTATTTAGACAGTTGTCCCGACGTTTCAGGAACTGCTTCATTGAATGGTTGTCCAGACAAGGATAACGATGGTGTTGCTGATTCAGAGGATAGATGTCCAGAACTAGCGGGTCCTAAGGCTTTAAAAGGCTGTCCAGATAGTGATAACGATGGTGTGCCTGATTTAGATGATAAATGTCCCAATACAAAAGCAGGAAGTCGTGTGGATAAAGCGGGTTGTATCATGGATAGTGATAATGATGGTGTTATGGACGATATGGATCGTTGTCCTGATGTTGCAGGATTACTAGCTTTAAAAGGATGTCCAGATAGCGATGGAGACGGAATTGCTAATTTAGACGACAGATGTCCCGAAGTTAAAGGTACGATGGCAAACAAAGGATGCCCTGAAATTACAAAACAAGATGCAGTGCGTATTACTTATTTAGGAAGCAAAATATTCTTTGAAAACAATAGCGATAAACTAAAAGTAGCCTCATTATCGCAACTGGATGAACTTACAAAAATACTATTCAAATACGATGCTGCTAGTTTAGTCATTGAAGGTTATACCGACAGTAACGGATCAGATCAATTTAATATTGAATTATCACAAAAACGAACCGAGTCTGTTCGGAATTATTTGATTGGTAAAGGAATTGCTTCGGCCAGAATAACAGGCATAGGAAAAGGCGAAAGTAATCCTATAGCAACCAATACTACAGCTCTGGGACGTGCTAAGAATCGTAGGGTTGAATTGAAAACAAACTATTAAATTAATTTAGTGAAGATTGACAACAGTCAATCTTCACTTCAATTATAAAACAAATGATACAAGTCAAAAAAGAAGGGGTATTATTAGCCAAATCGTTAATTCCATTTGAAGATGAGGGTGTACTAAATCCAGCTGCCATAAGAGATGGCAATTTTGTACATATGTTTTATCGTGCAGTAAGCCGAGGCAATCATTCCAGCATTGGGTATTGTAAACTCGATGGACCATTATCAGTAGTTGATAGACACAAGAAATCATTGCTAGCACCTGAATTTGACTACGAATGTCAAGGCATGGAAGATCCTAGGATTGTAAAAATAGAAGACACATACTACTTAACATATACTGCCTATGATGGTGTAAACGCATTAGGGTGTCTTGCTGTTTCAAAAGATTTAATTCATTTTGAAAAAAAAGGAATTATAGTTCCACAAATTAGCTATGCTGCATTTGATCAACTGGCAGAGCAAAGTAGTCCTATTAATAAAAAATATTTTCGTTACAACGAACACATTGGTGTTTTAGAATCTGATTTGGAAAAATCACTGATTTGGGATAAAAATGTTATTTTTTTTCCAAGAAAAATTAAAGGGAAATTTCACTTCATGCATCGAATAAAACCTGATATTCAAATAGTTGTAGGCGTTGATAATTTAAAAGATTTGACCGAAGCCTTCTATCAAGATTATCTAAGTAATTTTAATGATCATGTGCTGCTTAGTTCAAAACATGATCATGAAATTAGTTATGTAGGTGGTGGCTGTCCTCCCATAGAAACAGATCAAGGATGGCTAATCATTTACCACGGTGTCAAAGATGGTCTTTACGGATATATATATTCGGCATGTGCCGCTTTACTAGATTTGGAGGATCCAAGAAAAGAAATCGCTCGCTTACCTTATCCCCTATTTAAACCCGAATTAGATTGGGAACTAAAAGGCGAAGTAAATAACGTTTGTTTCCCAACGGGAGCTGTAGTATTCGATGACACTTTATACATTTATTATGGTGCTGCAGACGAGAGAATTGCTACTACTTCTGTTTCCGTTTCGGCATTAATCAAAGAATTATTACTTTACAATAAACAAGATGATAAATAAACTAAGATCAAATCGAAACAAAACATTTCCAGCTCAAAATGGTACATCTTATAATTTGAATAAAACTCAAATCAAAGAAAAAGAAAGCCTGCCCGAAATCTTATTTATTACTACTTATCCGCCGCGTGAATGTGGTATAGCTACGTATTCGCAGGATTTAATTTTAGCATTAAACAACAAATTCCAGAATACCTTCAACATTAAAATTGCAGCATTGGAATTACAAAATAATAAGTATGCTTATAATGATGAGGTCACTTATGTTTTAGAAACAGACAATACATATTCTTATCATGCTCTTGCACAAAATATCAATAGTAATAAGGATATAGCTCTTGCGTTAATCCAACATGAATTTGGTTTGTTCAAAACGAATGAAGCTGATTTTATCCTTTGCTTAAAAGCGATAAATAAACCCATAATTATTGTTTTTCATACCGTACTACCCAATCCAAGTGCAAAACTAAAAGAAAACATAGCCGAAATGAATGCGCTTGTAGATTCATTTATTGTTATGACAAATGCTTCTGCAAAATTGTTAGAAAACGATTACGGCATTTTAAAAAATAAAATTGCCGTTATTCCACACGGAACTCATTTAGTAAAACATACGGATAAGGAAGCTTTAAAAGAAAAATACGACCTATCAAAAAGAAGAGTGATTTCAACTTTTGGATTATTGAGTTCTGGAAAATCAATAGAAACTACATTAGATGCCATGCCCTTAATAGTTGTTGAAAATCCAGATATTCTTTTTCTTATAATTGGGAAAACGCATCCTTCGGTTGTTAAGGAAGAAGGTGAAATATACCGCGACAGTTTAGAACAAAAAATCGAAATATTAGGACTAAAAGAACATGTAAAATTCATCAATGCTTATTTACCACTTGAGGAATTACTGGATTATTTACAACTCACAGATATTTATCTTTTTACCTCCAAAGACCCAAATCAAGCGGTGAGCGGTACATTTTCTTATGCTATAAGTTGTGGTTGTCCCGTAATATCTACTCCTATTCCTCACGCTTCTGAATTATTAAAAAATGGAGGCGGAATTATCATTGACTTCGAAAATTCAGAGCAATTGCAAAAACAAGTTTTAAATTTATTAAACAATTCACAGTTGTGTAAAGAAATCTCCAATAAAGGCATTCATAAAATGGCACCAACAGCTTGGGAAAACGCTGCAATTGCACATGCGTTGTTGTTAAATAGTGTAATGGATCGAAAATCTAAATTAAAGTACAAAACCCCCGCAATCAATTTAGAACACTTTAAAAGTTTGACTACACCTTTTGCAATGATACAATTCTCCATTATCAATAAGCCTGATTTAAATAGCGGCTACACTCTAGATGATAATGCAAGAGCATTAGTAGCCATGTGTCAGCATTTTGAATTGACAAATGATGATAAAGATTTGGCCTATATTATTCAATATTATCAGTTTATTCAGTTTTGTCAACAAAAAGATGGCTCCTTTTTGAATTATGTAAACGAAAATAAAAAGTTTACAGATCAAAATAGTGAAAATCTAGAAGATTCTAACGGAAGAGCAATATGGGCGTTAGGATTTCTAGTTGCTATGCATGATTTATTACCAGAATCGTTAATCACCCAAGCCAAAAAAACAATGCAAGCTGCCATGGCTTCCGCTACAAGCATGCATTCAACAAGGGCGATGGCTTTTACTATAAAAGGGATTTATTACAGTAATAAAAAAGAAATGAATTTTGAAAATAAGGCACTCATAAAACTATTAGCGAACCGATTAGTTCAGATGTACAGACACGAATCTAAAGCAAATTGGCATTGGTTTGAGAGCTATATGACCTATGGCAACAGCATTCTTCCCGAAGCCATTCTTTGTGCTTATCTGGCTACAGGCGAAATGATTTACAAAGAAATAGCCAAGACTTCTTTTGATTTTTTATTATCAAAAACAATAACTGAAAATTCTATCAAAGTCATTTCGAATAAAGGATGGTTACACTATAACAAAGCCGTTACAAAAGAAGTAATTGGCGGAGAACAACCTATTGATGTTGCTTACACCATCTTGGCTTTAGCCAAATTTTACAATACTTTTAAAATCACTGCCTATCTTCATAAAATGGAAACAGCTTTTAGTTGGTTTCTTGGAAACAATCACCTCCAAAAAATCATTTACAATCCATGCACAGGTGGTTGTTATGACGGTCTAGAAGAAGATTACATCAATCTCAATCAAGGAGCAGAGTCTACGGTGAGCTATCTGTTGGCAAGACTAACAATACAAAAATGCCGACAGGAAGTAGAATACAACAAGACTAAAACAGTTTTTACTAAAAATAGAAATTTGGAGCTTATAAATTAAAAATCATTTTAAATACTCTAGTTCATAAAAGGATTTCTAAGGAATCCACAGCTTTGTATTCAAACAAAAACTAAATAATTTAAAAATGAAAAGCAACGAAGAACTACAAAAAAATGTTGTGGACGCCATCAATTGGGAACCCCTATTGCAAGCCGCAGAAATTGGGGTTATGACTAATAGAGGCGTGGTTACTCTAACCGGATCAGTAAATACTTATGCTAAAAAAAACGAAGCTGAACAAGCTGCTAAAAACGTAGCAGGAGTAGCTAATGTAATCGAAGATATCAAAGTTGTTTGTGGTACCGATGAAAGTAGACCCGATACTGAAATTAAGAATGTAATTGAGAATATTTTTATGTGGCATTGGGATATTCCAACCGAAAAAATTAAAATCCTTGTTGAAAATGGATGGGTATTTTTGAGTGGCCAACTCGAATGGAATTATCAAAAAGAAGCAACTAAAAATGCACTTAATAACCTCATCGGAATTACAGGAATTACAAATAACATCAAGATAATTTCATCATCAAAAGACACCATTAAAAAAAAAGATATTGAAATTGCCATTGAGCGCAACTGCGCGATAAAAAACAAAGATATCCGTGTTTATGTAGTTGATAATGTTGTTACTTTAATTGGACACGTAGATTCTTGTTATCAGAAAAATGAAGCTAGTAGAATTGCTTGGAATGCTCCAGGTGTTACGCAGGTACAAAATGATTTATATATTGAATTCGACGACTAATTTTTAGATTTAAAAAATGCTCAAAAAATGGAAAAAACTATTGAATTACTAGAGCAAACTTTTGAAGAAATACTAAATGAATTGTCAATAATATTAGTTGATATTCCTGTTATAAACACCAAGACCCAAAACCACCAAAGCCGATTAAAAAAAAGTATAACTAAAACTCACCAAGATCTACAGCTAGTTTAAACAGTTATTCCTTCCTACTTAAAATATAAAATATGCTACAACTATAAATACTAGTTTATCAATCCCAAAATCAGTAAATTAGTATTATTTATTGCAATAAAATAAATCAATTATGCACGACCTTAATTTAATTCTAAACAAAAGGTATTTGTATCGCTTAACATGGTCTAACTATTTATGAATTAAATATAAAAAAAATGAAAAAAATACTCTATTCAGCCATAGTAATGGCAACCGTATTGGTATCTTGTAATAAAAAAAATACTGAAACTACAACAGATCATTCCCTCATGATGAACAATGATAGTACCATGATGGACAATGACAGTAAAATAATGAACGATAAAACTAAAATGATGGGGAATCAAGAAAATAGGTATGCCTGCTCAATGCATCCGGAAGTACAAGGAAAAAGGAATGACAAATGCTCAAAATGTGGTATGAAATTAACAGAGCCTGTTCCTGAAAAAACAGAGGAAAGTAAATAATTCAACATTACAAAACTGAATTAAACTTAGTAAGTTATGACAAGTTTAATTTATCGTATTTATTGAAATAAAAAATGATACACACTTACAACATTACCGGAATGACTTGTGATGGTTGTCGCACCAAAGTCGAAAAAATATTGAATGCTATGGATGGCGTTGAAGCAAAAGTTTCATTACATCCACCAATAGCTACTATTACTATGTTAAAGCACATTCCTACAACACAGTTTCAAGAAGCATTGGCTGCTGTTGGAAAATATAATATAGAAATGATTAACGGTGAAATACCTCAACCGGTAATAACCAATGAAGCTACTTCAAAATCTTGTTGCTCTACTCACACCCATAGCGATAAAAAAGAAATTAAAGTGCCAGTTACTACTAATGGCAAATATTATTGTCCCATGCATTGTGAGGGCGAAAAAGTATATGATAAAGCAGGCGATTGTCCTGTATGTGGCATGGATTTAGTCAAAGCACCTGACTTGACTGTTAGTAAAGCCTCATATACTTGTCCAATGCATCCCGAAGTTATTAGTGAAACGCCAGGCGCTTGCCCTATTTGCGGAATGGATTTAGTACCAATGAATCCAAGTGATACCGAAGACCAAAAGACCTATAAAGATTTGGTCAAAAAAATGAAAATAGCGGTTGTATTTACTGTTCCTATTTTCGTGATTTCAATGTTAGAAATGGTACACAACAATCCATTATTAAAATTAATGGAGACCTCAAAATGGAATTGGATACAACTACTTTTGTCTTTTCCTGTTGTTTTTTACGCCTGTTGGATGTTTTTTGAGCGTGCCTGGAAATCTATAATTACTTGGAACTTGAATATGTTCACCTTAGTCGGAATTGGGTCTAGTGTTGCTTTTCTGTTTAGTTTGGTTGGATTGTTTTTTCCAAATATTTTTCCGGCTGAATTTAAAACACACAACGGATCTGTTTCACTCTATTTTGAAGCGACAACGGTCATATTAACGTTAGTTTTATTAGGGCAATTACTCGAAGCCAGAGCGCACAGTCAAACAAGCGGAGCAATCAAAGAATTATTAAAGCTCTCGCCAACCGAAGCTACTTTGGTAATCGATGGAAACGATAAAGTAATCTCAATCCACGATATCAAAAAAGGCGACTTATTGCGGGTAAAACCTGGAGAAAAAATTCCTGTGGATGGAAAAATAACCGATGGCGAAAGCAGCATTGATGAAGCCATGATTACGGGCGAACCCATTCCTATAGACAAAAAGAAAGACGATAATGTAATTGCAGGAACAATAAACGGTAATAAATCCTTTGTCATGATGGCTGAAAAAGTAGGTTCAGAAACCTTGCTTTCACAAATCGTTCAAATGGTAAATGATGCTTCTCGATCAAGAGCGCCTATTCAAAAATTAGCCGATAAGATTGCTAAATATTTCGTACCCACTGTAGTTATTATTTCTGCTATAACCTTTTTCATTTGGGCAAAATTTGGTCCTGAACCATCATTAGTATATGGATTTATAAATGCCATAGCGGTATTAATTATTGCTTGTCCTTGCGCTTTAGGCTTGGCAACACCCATGTCAATTATGGTTGGCGTGGGGAAAGGGGCACAATCAGGAGTTTTGATAAAAAACGCTGAGGCCTTAGAGAATATGAATAAGGTTAATGTGCTAATAACCGATAAAACTGGAACAATAACAGAAGGCAAACCATCGGTAGAAAAGGTTTATTCGTCAAATGATGACGAAAATGATCTTTTACAAAACATCGCTTCGTTAAATCAATACAGTGAACACCCTTTGGCGCAAGCCGTTGTAAATTATGGTAAAACAAAATCCATTTCTTTAATTGAGGTTAAAGATTTTGAAGCCGTTGCAGGAAAAGGAGTTATAGGAACAGTAACCAATAAAAAGATCGCATTAGGCAATAAAAAACTAATGGAACAAGTAAAAGCTATAATTTCAGATGATTTAGAAAACAAAATTAGTACCGAACAAAAACTTGGAAAAACCGTTTCTTATATTGCTGTAGATGGCGTTGCTGTTGGTTTTGTATCCATTACCGATGCTATAAAAACATCTAGCGCAGCAGCCATAAAAGAATTAATGCGTCAAGGTATAGAAGTAATTATGCTAACTGGCGACAATGTGAATACTGCCAAAGCTGTTGCGGATGAAATGAATTTAACTTCTTACAAAGCAGGTTGCTTACCCGAGGATAAACTCAAAGAAATAAAACGATTACAAGCAGAAGGCAAAATTGTAGCTATGGCAGGAGATGGTATCAATGATGCACCTGCATTGGCGCAAGCTGACATTGGAATCGCAATGGGGACAGGAACAGATGTAGCTATAGAAAGTGCCAAGATAACTTTAGTAAAAGGCGATTTACAAGGCATCGTAAAAGCCAAAAATTTAAGCCATGCCGTTATGAGAAATAGTAAGCAAAACCTATTTTTCGCCTTTTTCTATAACGTGCTAGGTGTGCCAATCGCAGCTGGGGTTTTATATCCATTTTTTGGAATTTTGCTTTCGCCAATGATAGCTGCGCTAGCAATGAGTTTTAGCTCAGTTTCGGTAATAGGAAATGCACTGCGATTGCGGAATTTGAAACTTTAAACCTAGATATTAAACTAAAATCCTCAATATTATCAAACATTCCTATGAATTCTAATACCTTTAATATTAATGGTTTAACAGATGCGCAAGTAGTTGAAGCAAGAGAAAAATACGGTCAGAATAAAACGGTCTATAAAAAAACCAATATGTTTTTAAATGGCTTAATTCAGATTGTCAAAGATCCTATGACCATTTTATTATTGGTCGCATCAACTATTTATTTTGTAAGCGGAAAAACTTCGGATGGTATTTTTTTAGCTTCAGCAATTATTTTGATAGCTACAATTTCATCTTATCAAAAAGCAAGAAGTCATAACGCTTTAGAAAAATTGAAAGATTTTACAAAACCCAAATGCAAAGTCGTTAGAAATAGTAAAGTAATTGAAATAAAGACAGAAGAATTAGTAATAGGTGACAGTTTATTAATTGAAGAAGGAAATGCAATTGCAGCTGATGGAATTATTGAATCCTCAAATGATTTTTCTGTAAATGAATCTATCCTCACTGGAGAATCTATGTCGGTTACCAAAGACAAATCGACCAAAGATAACGCTGTTTATCACGGTACAACCGTAGCAAGCGGACTAGCAATTGCAACCATTACTGCTATTGGCGCCGAAACTAAATTAGGGAAAATAGGTAAAAGCCTAGAAGAAATTCAAGAAGAGAAAACGCCCTTAGAAGTTCAAATTGGCAATTTTGTAAAAAAAATGGCTATTGCAGGAGCCGTAATTTTTGTGATTGTTTGGATAATAAATTTTTTAAATTCTCGAAATATATTAGACAGCTTGCTCAAAGCATTAACACTTGCTATGAGTGTTTTACCCGAAGAAATTCCTATTGCATTTACCACTTTTATGGCTCTTGGTGCTTGGCGAATGATGGAAAATGGAATTATCGTTAAACAAATGAAGACTGTAGAAACTTTAGGAAGCGCTACAGTAATTTGCATTGACAAAACAGGAACGATTACCGAAAATAAAATGAGTCTCGCTAAAATATTTACACTCAAATCTCAAAAAATTACAGCTATTGAAAATGAATTATCCAATGAAGAAAAAGAATTAATTACCACCTCCATGTGGGCAAGTGAACCCGTTCCTTTTGATCCCATGGAAGTAGCATTGCACGAAATCTATTCTAAAGTTATTGAAAATGACCAAAGGACCGATTTTAAAATGATTCATGAATATCCATTATCTGGAAAACCTCCTATGATGACCCATATTTTTGAAAATAAAACCGGAGAAATGATTATTGCTGCCAAAGGTGCTTCAGAAGCTATTATGGCAGTTTCAAAACTTTCAAATGAAGAAAAAGCTGCAATCTTAGACGCAATAAAGGAATTATCAGCTGAAGGGTATCGAATTTTAGGCGTTGGAAAAGCAATTTTTGAAGGAAAAAATTATCCCAAAACCCAACAAGAATTTCAATTTGAATTCTATGGATTAGTAGCTTTTTATGATCCGCCAAAGAAAAATATCCATCTCGTGTTGCAACATTTTTATAAAGCAGGAATTAAAGTAAAAATTATCACTGGAGACAATGCCGAAACCACTTCATCAATAGCAAAACAAATAGGATTTATTGGGTACGAAAAAAGTATTTCTGGTGACGAATTAATGCAATTATCCGATAAAGAATTCAAAAAACAAGTTTCAGAAATCAATTTATTTACCAGAATGTTTCCGGAGGCAAAATTAAAAATCATAAATGCACTAAAATCGAATTCAGAAATTGTGGCCATGACTGGAGATGGTGTCAACGATGGCCCTGCTCTAAAAGCTGCTCATATAGGCATTGCAATGGGAAAAAAAGGTACCGAAATAGCCAAACAAGCGGCATCACTTATTTTAATCAATGATGATTTATCAAAAATGGTAGATGCTATTGCAATGGGTAGAAAAATCTTTTCAAATTTAAAAAAAGCAATACAATTTATCATCTCCATACATATTCCAATTATACTTACCGTATTTATCCCTTTGGCATTGGGTTGGATTTATCCCAATATTTTTTCGCCCATTCACATTATATTTTTAGAATTAGTTATGGGACCAACTTGCTCCATAGTATATGAAAATGAGCCTATGGAAAAGAATACAATGACACAAAAACCAAGACCATTTACCACTACTTTTTTTAGCTGGAAAGAACTTTCTACAAGTATACTTCAGGGTTTGATTATTACAATAGGAACTTTATCTGTCTATCAATTTTCAGTATTAAATGGGTTTAATGAAAACATCACACGAACAATGGTTTTCTTGGTATTAGTGACTTCAAATGTATTTTTAACTCTAATAAACCGTTCTTTTTACTATTCTATTTTTACTACTTTAAGATATAAAAACAATTTGGTTTTCATAATTACAGGAATTACTATTGCTATTACAGGATTGTTGCTTTATCTAAAACCACTCACCGATTTTTTTCAATTTGAACATCTTACCGTGAAACAAGTATTGATTGCTACTGTAGTTGGTGCAGTTTCTGTATTATGGTATGAGTTGGTTAAACTGTGGAAGCGTAATACTAAATAGATTAAATAATAAGCTGAACTAATCTAATTAAAAAAAAAGAAAACCATTTTTCACTTTTGTTTTAGATCTAACCTATTCGATTTATATCTATTAGGAATTATGTAATACTTCAAGACCACTATGCATTTTATAGAAAAAAAGGCTCTAAAAACTTAGTCTTACAGTTTCCTTTTGATTGAAACTGTTTTATTTAGATTCTAATTAATTCCATAATCCATAGGAAGCATATCTCCTACTTTTTGTTCGCTAATGGAACCGGAAAAATAAATTTTGTCAGAGTGGGAGTTGTTTCCTAGTTTGTCTACAAAAAAAGTATCCGTTTCAAAAATTATTTTGGATTGATTACCATTTCGCAAGAGATCAAATTCAGCTAAAACTTTCATCTGAGGTTGTTTATTTTTTAAGGTAGCAACTGTAACTTTCTTATAATCTAAAGTATCCTTAACCGTAAAAAAACCTATTGGATTGACTTCCCACCCGCCTCTAAACAATCTAAAATTGTCGTTTTTCCAGTTATTAGCTGCCACACTTCTAAAAAAATGCAATCGAGATCCATCATATACTTCATCCCGTTTTCTCTTTATTTTATCAAGATTTGAAATGCTTTCAAAACGAGTTAAACCCGCATAATAACAACTTCTAATCCCATTTGGTTTAGACTTCCAAGGGTATAAATTACATTCAAATTTTACAAGCTGGTAATTGATTTTGTATCCAAGGGAATTATTGAGGATACGTATGGGATCATCTGCAAATGCCTCAAGTATATTCGTTTTTGTATTGTAAGTAAAATAAATATCTTCTTCGTTTTCGATAACAGAACTTTTTCCATTTTTTGTACTTCCCAAAAACTGCTTTTTGAAAACTTCCATTTTTTGTGCTCTACTAAATCCATCGCGTTGCACTACTACCTCTCGTAGCACATTAACAGACATATTAAGTTTTATGTTTAAGAATTCATTTGGTTTAAAATTAGTGATATACTCAGAGGTATATCCCAAACAGCTGATAACTAAAATACTGTTTAACTTAGCTCCAAAATTTAGTGTAAAAAATCCGTTTTTATCTGTTAGAGTACCTAATGTTGTTCCATCAAAATAAACATTTACTGCTGCAATAGGTTTTGATTGCTCATCTACAACTTTACCCGTAATGGATTGCCCAAAAAAGCTTTGTGTCAAAAAAAGATAGTAAAAAATGAAAATAAAATTTTTCATAAAAAATTATATGATACTCAAATCACCTTTTCCTTCTCTAATCACAATAGGTTCATCTCCAGATAAATCTATAATACTGGATCCTATATTATCTCCATAACCACCATCAATGACAAGGTCTACAAGGTTTTGCCATTTCTCAAATATTAATTCAGGATCAGTTGTATATTCAATTACATCATCTTCATCCCTTATTGAGGTAGAAACTATGGGATTCCCTAGTTGTTTTACTATTTCAAGAACTATAGTGTTGTTTGGAACCCTGATCCCTACTGTAGTTTTCTTTTTAAACTCTTTTGGTAAATTATTATTACCGGGCAAAATAAAAGTATACGGTCCAGGAAGTGCTCTCTTTAAAATTTTGAATGTGGGTGTATCTATCTGCTTCACATAATCGGACAAGTTGCTTAAATCATGACAAATAAAAGAGAAGTTTGCTTTGTCAAGTTTGATTCCTTTGATTTTTGCAATGCGCTCAAGAGCCTTGGTATTTGTTATATCACAACCCAAACCATACACTGTATCTGTAGGATAAATAACTAGCCCTCCATCACGAAGTGTTTTTACCACTTTTGCTATTGCAGCTTCGTTTGGATTATTTTCGTAAATTTTAATAAATTGAGCCATTTTTTATATGTTAAATTGCTTTAATTAGGAATTTCTAATACCCTTTGAAGGATTAATTTAAAATCTTATTCGATGATATTCAGTTTGGCAAATCGTAAAAGTAATTTTTTTATACCCCCAACTTCAAATTTAATTTCGGCTTTTTTATCAGCTCCTACTCCTTCTAAATTTAAAACCTCGCCTTTACCAAAACGTTCGTGCATCACTATTTTACCAGCCATGAGACCCGAATCAAGCATTCCTGTATTAGTTGAGGGCGCGTTACTATTTAAAGGTTTTAATTTTCGAATTGTAATCTCCTGATTACGTTCTGGTTCACTATAGTTTTTTACGGGTGGAACTCCATTGGCTGGCTTTGCAAGACGTAATTTAGATTTATCAATATCCCCAAAGATATCACTATCAATCATGGGTTTGTACCTATAATTATTTTCTGGAGGTGTCATGTATTCCAGATATTGACTGTCAATTTCTTCAATAAATCGAGACGGTTCACTATCTGTTAATTTACCCCAGCGGTATCTAGATTGAGAGTAGGTTAAATACGCTTGATGCTCAGCCCTAGTGAGCGCTACGTAAAACAAACGACGTTCTTCTTCAAGTTCGCTTCGGGTACTCATACTCATGGCACTTGGAAACAAATCTTCTTCCATTCCCACCACAAAAACATGAGGAAATTCTAATCCTTTTGCCAAGTGAATTGTCATAAGTGCCACACGGTCTTCGTCACTGGTATCTTTGTCCAAATCTGTTGCCAAGGCCACATCTTCCATGAACTCCGCTAGAGATCCTCTGGCGCCATCAACCTCAACTTGGCCTTCGGTAAAGTCCTTGATACCGTTTAACAATTCTTCAATATTTTGAATCTTAGCCATTCCCTCAGGAGTAGCATCTTTCTTAAGTTCTTGAATTAAACCTGTTTTCTTGGCTACATGTTCGGCAAGATAAAAGGCATCCTGATTTTCATTAATGGCCTGAAAACTCTGAACCATGATTACAAAATCCAATAGTTTCTGTTTGGTTCCCGAGTTTAATTTTAAATCAATTCGTTCAATATTTTGCATTACCTCAAAAATAGAACGCTTATAATGATTTGCCGCAATGGTGAGTTTTTCAATAGTTGTATTTCCTATTCCTCTTGCTGGATAATTAATCACACGCATCAAGGCTTCTTCGTCCTTAGGATTAATAACTAGTCTCAGATAGCACAAAACATCTTTTACCTCTTTCCTTTGGTAAAAAGATAAACCACCGTAAATACGATAAGGAATGTCTCTTTTTCTCAAAGCATCTTCCATAGCACGGGATTGTGCATTGGTGCGGTATAAAATAGCAAATGCCCCATTAGAAAGTTGTTGCTGCATTTTTTGCTCCCAAATAGTACTTGCCACAAAGCGCCCTTCTTCATTATCTGTTAAGCTTCTATGAACTTTAATTTTGGGACCAAAATCATTTGCGGTCCAAACTATCTTATCTAGCTTAACCTTATTTTTATCGATTATGGTATTCGCAGCTTCAACAATATTTTTTGTGGAACGGTAATTTTGCTCTAATCTAAAGGTTTTTACACCTTCATAATCTTTTTGGAAATTAAGAATGTTATTGATGTTTGCACCTCGAAAAGCATAAATACTTTGAGCATCATCTCCCACAACGCAAATATTTTGAAATTTATCAGATAAAGCTCTTACAATTAAATATTGAGAGTGATTGGTATCTTGGTACTCATCAACAAGAATGTATCTAAAACGGTTTTGATATTTGGCTAAAATTTCTGGGAAACGTGTAAGTAATTCATTCGTTTTTAATAACAAATCATCAAAATCCATAGCACCTGCTTTAAAGCAACGCTCAACATAATTTTGATAAATTTCGCCCATCCTAGGTTTTTTAGACATAGCATCGGCTTCTTGTAATTCAGGATTGTTAAAGTAGGCTTTTACGGTTATCAAACTATTCTTGAAATTAGAAATACGCCCTAAAACTTGTTTGGGTTTGTACACATCCCTATCCAGTTGCATTTCTTTAATAATTCCCGAAATAGCTCTTAGAGAATCCTGCGAATCGTAAATAGTAAAGTTAGATGGATATCCTAAATGTTCAGCCTCTGACCGTAAAATTCGGGCAAAAACCGAGTGAAAAGTACCCATCCATAAGTTTTTGGCCTCGCCAGCTCCTACTATGTCTGAGATTCTTTTTTTCATCTCACGAGCCGCTTTATTGGTAAACGTAAGTGAAAGTATGCTAAATGCATCAACCCCTTGATGCATGAGGTAAGCAATTCTTATGGTCAACACCCTAGTTTTTCCTGAGCCTGCACCAGCAATAATGATCATTGGCCCATCTTTTTGTAAAACAGGTTCGCGTTGGGCTTCATTAAGTTGATCTATATATTTATGCATGGATAGTTGTATATTTTATAAAGCAAAAATAACGAATTTGAACGAAGTTTTAGACGTAAATAAGACAACATTTGCATTTGTAAATTTGTATCTAAATCCTTTGAATTACTTGCTTTTTATTTCCAAAAAACATCGTAAGCAAAGCGTAATAAAGTACCTATCACTACAATCAAAAAGAAGATCCTAATAAAGGAATTCCCCTTGTTTATAGCAACTTTTGCACCAAGCCAGCCTCCTAAAGCATTGCAGGCTGCCATGGGCAAAGCTATAGCCCAAATAATTTTTCCTTTATAAATAAACAAACATATAGATCCAAAGTTTGTTGCTAAATTGACCATTTTAGCATTGGCGGAAGCATGCAAAAAATCAAAACCCATGATAACAATAAAGGCAACTACCAAAAAACTTCCTGTTCCAGGCCCAATAAAACCATCATACATCCCTATCACAAAACTTATTCCCACAGCATTCGCTATTTGGGTTCTAGTAGATTGATTTTTTTCTATGTGTTGCCCAAAGTTCTTTTTTGCAAAAGTATACACCACTAACAATGACAAAACAACTAAAAGCACTGGTTTCATAAAATCATTGCTTACATACGTGAGCAAGGTAGACCCTAAAAAAGCCGAGGGAAATGCTAAAAGCATCATTATGGCCAGTAACTTCCAGTTTAAAGTTACTTTTTTTAAATATTGATAGGCCGCAAAAGATGTTCCGCTAAAAGCTGGAACTTTTAGGGTACCAATAACCGTTGAAACGGGTAAACTTGGCAATAAAATAAGTCCCATCGGAGTTTGGATAAGGCCACCTCCTCCTACTACTGCGTCAATAAAACCGGCCGCAAATGCTGCTAAACATAATAATGGTAAAACATATGAATCCATTGTATAGTCCTATTACTTTCTAAATATTGTATGCAAACATAAGATTCCATTTGCAGTTATTCGTTTAAATAGAAGTTGATTTATTACTAAAAAAGTATATTTTTGTTGCAAAAAATTAGAAAATAGAAACATGACAAAGATTCTTGAAATACTGGCTTATACTTTACCCTCATTGATTACTGGCGGAGTTGCTTATTCTATTTTCATATCTTACTTCAAAGATCAACAAAATACCCGAAGATGGTTGATTCAAAAAGAAAATCAAAAATTAGCTTTACCCCAGCGATTACAAGCATACGAGCGTATGGTGTTATTCTTGGAGCGTATCAATCCTACGAAATTATTAATTCGAATAGCTCCAATTTCTCAAGAGAAAGGGGATTATGAAAACTTGATTATTTCACAAATTGAACAAGAATTTGAACATAATTTAACACAACAGTTGTATTTGTCAGATGCTTCTTGGACTATTATTTTGACTGCAAAGAACAGTACGATTCAAATGATTCGCAAAGTCAGTAGAACCGAAGATATTGTAAATGCTGACGCCATGCGAGAAAAAATCTTAAATGATTTACTAGACAAACAATCTCCTAGTAACGCTGCGCTGGCTTACCTAAAAAACGAAGTGAGTGAGTTGTGGTAACCAACTAATTTCAACTTCATAAACTATTCATTTAATAACCGTTGCAATTGTAACCTTTCTTGTTCCAGCAGCGTAGGTTGCAAGGTTTGATAAACAGTTCTTATTTCTGAATTTTTTATCAATTTTCGAATTGTATCTCGACCAAATTTAGAAAACTGCCAAGCATGATGAGTAGTTGCATTTACTAGACTTCGTAACACTTCATCACTCAAAATTTGATTCAGTAAAAGCTGCTCTAATGCATTTTGCCTCATACTTGCTTCGTAAATTGGAGACGCGTAGGATATCAATTCTTTTTGTAAATTATCTTGATCCGAATCATAGTTTGGTGTTGCCAGCGCAAGTGAAAGCCATACAATTCGAAGGTTTAAATCTTTAAAACCAATCCAGTTTTTGGATACATCCAAATAACGTGTTCGATGATTCGGGAAATTATTCCATAAAGTCGTCAATGCAATTTCTTGGGTTTCATAAGAGGCATCTAAAAGCAAGGTTTCATACTGCAATCTAAAATTTTCTGGAATGGTAGAGACCACAACAGCCAGCAATTGTCGTAAAGATGTATTATTAGACCTTAAAGCCATTTCATAGAGTTTAATTTTATCGCTCCAGCTTTCATTTTGAATTTGACTTAAAACTGCTTCTTTGACTTTAAAATAAACATCTGATTGCATTACTTTTTCTAAGTACTGTCTCTTTTCTTGAAACGGTGTATTTTTCAGTTTGTTCACTTCAAAAAGCTCCTGAATTGATTTATTTTTCAGCAGTAATTCGTTTGCCTCTAATGTATTAAATGCTGTGGTTTCTAGCCATACTTTACTAAAATTTTCAGTATCAAATTTTGAAACCTTTGTAATCTCATCAAAAAAATCTTGTGTATTTACGTTTTGAAATGCGTTCTTTTGGAGATAGTTTTTAATCACTTTCTTGAAATCTTTATCTCCTAAAGTTTCATGCACTACAAAGAGCGCCCAAGCTCCTTTTTGGTAAAAAGTGAGCGAACTTGCCTTTGGATTTAAAACCGGAATTGTATCAGTTCTGGATGCAAATTTTAATTGCTGCGCTGTTTCATACAAGGCATGATAAAAATGATCTTCCCCATAAATATGACGTTCCGCTAGTAAGGCGTAATAGGTTGCAAATCCCTCTTGCAACCAATGATGCGTACCTGTTTCTGCTGTAATCAAGTTACCAAACCATTGGTGCGCTAACTCATGCGCATTTACATTCAGGTATCTGCGGTCTGTAAACCCTATAGCATCCACAACATAGCGCGTATTAAAAAGAGTTGCACTTGTGTTCTCCATTCCAGCATAAAGAAAATCTTTAACTGGCGCTTGTCTATAAACATGCCACGGATAGGGAAAACCTATTTCTTTTTCTAAAAAATCAAATATTTTTTGGGTATGCTTATAAGTTGTTGTTTGCAAGGAACTGTCTTTTTCTTCTAGGTACAGTTCTAAAGGAACACCAGATTTTGACCGCTGCGTTTGTTTTCTAAATTTCCCAATGGCTAACATCAACAAATAGGAACTCATGGGCTTTTCCATCCGATATTCCCATTTTTTTGTTTCGCCTTGATTGGATTGTTTTGTTAAGACCCCATTCGACAAAACTTCATATCTTTTATCAAAAATAATATCCAAATTAAACACTACTTTTTCATTTACATCATCAAAACTTGGAAACCAATTACTAGTATACTTACCTTGCCCTTGAGTCCATATCTGTAAATCATCTGTAGCTTGTGAACCTATGAAATACATGGCTTGTTTGGGTTTTGCCTGATAATCAAAAGTCAAGTTGTTATTTCCTTTAACAAACGGAAAAACAATTTGCATTTCTTTACGAGTATTTATAAATGGAACCGGTTTATCATTTAGTTTCACATTAAAAAACTCCATATTTTGAGCGTCAATTTTTATGGTGTCAATTGAATTTAACACTTTAAATTCAAATTCTACTGTACCCTCTACAATTTTTGAAGTATCATTTATTGTAACTTTGCCCAAAGCAGTTATAAAATCAACGTGATTTGATTGCTGTGCCATGGCAACTGTTGAAAATAATAAAAATAGAACTTTTTTCATTGCTTAATAACCCTTTAAAATTCAAAGTTACAAAGGTTTTCTGTATGAAATTCGTTTATATTTCGTCAAAACTTTTGTATTACTAAATCGTATGAAAAACAAAGCCCTTTTTAACTGGAGCAGCGGCAAAGACTCTGCACTAGCATTATACAAGACCCTACAAGACCCTACTCTTGAAATCATAACACTACTTACAAGTGTAAACCAGTTATACCAGCGCGTATCCATGCATGGAGTGCGTGTAGATTTACTAGAACTTCAGGCTAAAAGCATTGGATTACCGCTTGAAATCATGCAAATTCCAGAAATGCCTACCATGGAAATTTATGATAACATCATGAAAGAAACCCTAAAAAATTGCAAAGTACAAGGCATTACACATTCTATTTTTGGGGATATATTTTTAGAAGATTTACGCAAATACCGTGAAGATAAACTTGCCGAAGTTGAAATAAAAGGTTTGTTTCCGCTATGGAAAACGCCAACTCAAGACTTAATTCAGGAGTTCATTTCATTGGGATTTAAAACCATTGTTGTTTGTGTAAACGAACGGTTTTTAGACAAAAGTTTTGTAGGAAGAACTATAGATCAAGATTTTTTGGATGATTTGCCAAGCGATGTAGATGTTTGTGGAGAAAACGGAGAGTTTCATACTTTTACCTATGATGGACCAATATTCTCTACACCTATACTATTCGAAAAAGGAGAAATTGTCTATAGAAAATATGAAAAACCAGCAACAAACGAGTCCTCTAATACAGCTTGTGATACTAGTGATGAAAGCGTGTATGACTTTGGGTTTTGGTATTGCGATTTAATTCCGGTAAGCCTTTAAAAATGTAACCTTAAAATATTACTTTTTTTTGGCTTTCGCCAAAGTAAAATCAAACGTAGTACCAAGTCCTATCTCCGAATTTACTGTAATATGTCCTCCCATATTGTCGATTATTTTTTTAACCGTAGCCAATCCTATTCCGTGACCTTTTTCTCCAAAACGATCTTTATCTATAGCGACTTCAAAGATTTCGAAAATTACTTCTTGATGTTCCTTTTCAATACCAGCACCATTATCTGATACGGTAATTTTATAATAATCAACCTCTTCAGAAATGAAGATATTTATATTTGTTTGTTCTTTATCACTGTATTTAATAGCATTTGAAATTAAATTGATTAAAATTTGCTCAAATGCTGTTTTATTAGTTTCTACAAATTGCAACTCCGATTGTATTACAATACTGCAATTATAATTAAAAGAAAAGAGATCAACAAGTTCCTTCTCTAGTTTAGAAATGGATACTTTGGTGTAGTTTTCATGGGACAATTTGTTTGATTTACTATACAGCAACAAACTCTCTATCATTTCTCTTAATTTTAAAGAGGAACTTTTAATCAATTGAATGATTTCGATGCCTTCTTCATCAATATTGTCATTGTAATTTTCGATTAAAAAATCTGTAAGACCCGATATATTAGCCAATGGAGATTTTAAATCATGGGCTGCCGTATATGCAAATTGTTCTAACTCAATATTCTTATTTTCTAGTGAGTGCCGCTCCTTCTAATTTAATTTTATTAACTCTTAATTCTAGTAGTTTCATTGTCTGTTGAGACAAGGCTTCTAACGATTTAATTTGTGCTGGCGACAAAGAATTAGGTTTATGATCAATTACACAAATAGTCCCTAATGGAAAACCTTCATCATTTACCAGAGAAACGCCTGCATAAAAAACAACTTTCATATCTCCCGTAACCAAGGGATTATTAAGAAAGCGGCTGTCCAAGCGAGCATCTGGAATAATGAAAACAGTATTAGGTTCTTGAATTGCATGTGTGCAAAAAGAATATTCTCTAGGATTTTGAGTTAGATTATTAATTCCTACAGCTGATTTAAACCAATGTCTTGTTTCATCAACAAAACCAAGTAAAGCTACAGGTGTACCACAAATTTGCGAAGCCAAAAACGTTAAATTATCATATTCCTCTTCCTGCAAAGTATCTAAAATTGAATACGATTCAAGTGCTTGTAAACGCTCGTATTCATGTTTGTATGCATCTGTCTTTATCATGGTTCGTTTTTGAGGTTAAACCAAAACATTTAAGTATTCTAAGTAAATAGTAAGTAAATTATTTCAAAGAATATTTACCTGTTTTAGTATACTTCAAAGGTAAACTATTCCATTTTTAAAGAATTTACAATGGAAAAAAATTATAAAAAATTTAGTAGTTTAGAAACTCCATTGAACAATTAAAACACAAAAAATAACATTTAGTAAAATTACTTCTTGTATTCTAAACCAGGTCCATCACAGTTTTTCCAAGTACTTGAAAGAGTATTTTTATCTGAAAAATAGAAAATCTCTTGCAAATTTCCCATGCAACTGCCTATGAGTTCCGTTTTCTTTGCATGAGTAAGAATTAAGTATTCTCCATCAGTTTCTTTTTTAAAAGAAAATGTACCTGATACTGTTGTGCTTTTTGCGTTATCTACCCGAGTTTTAGTAAAAGTACTGTCCTTGTCAAACGTATACGATTCTTGCCAAGACATTGCTTCACCAGTTGTAGCAGAATTCGGTCTTGATCCAGACATGGAAACCAAGTTCCATTTCCCATAAATATCTTCTTTAGAACCATTGCCTTCTTGCTCTTTAATACAAGAATGAAATGAAATACTCAGAATTACAAATGCTATTATTTTTTTCATGGATTTCAATTTAAAAGTTATTTAAAGATACAAAATTCGCAATTAGGTTGCTTCTTTTTTAGGTACTTTAAAAAACGAAATTTGATGAACTACTAAAAGATAATTTTTAGCTTATAGCAAGTCATTTCCCATTCGCTCCTTATAAATTTGTAACAAATTTGTAACGGTGTTCCAATTTCGAATTGTTGCAATAACATTTAATTTTTTTTCAATATATTTTTGATCTAACCTCGTTTTGCCCGCTCCTACAGCGTATTTTATAAAAATTTTATTTCCGTCAATACTGGCTTCATCTGGCTTAAACTGACTAATTTTAAGATCATTCATACTATTTCCCTGCAAAGTTGTGGACAAAAATGCAACGTACAACTTTTTAGTATCAATTTCTTTCTCTTTCAAATAGGGATTTTCCTGAAAACATCTTTCTAAATCTCCTTGCGTAACAACTACAACAGGAACTTCATGCCCAAAAACTTTAAAAATTTCTTGTTTTATTTTGAATCCTACCGCGGCGCCACTTTGCTCATCCGTATCCACAAAAACATTTCCAGATTGAATGTATGTTTGTACATTATGGAAACCTATAGCTTCTAAAGCTGATTTTAGCGCTTCCATTTTAATCATACTGTGACCAGATACGTTGATGCCACGAAGCAATGCGAGATGAGTTGTCATGTTTAAAGTGCTTTTCAAGAGTTTTTAGTAATTATATTTAGATCATCCACTTTAAGAAAATCATTAAAAAACAAAACTCTTTAATTTTAGAACCAAATATATATGATTGCTACTCCAATTCCAAAAGAACTCATTTCCAAATTTCCATTCAATAAACTATCTTCGCATTTTACAAATTATCAAAACAATATTTTTTTTTTATAGTTCGTATAATTGTCCACTAAAATAGATTCATTTAATAACGTTTCAATGTCAAACAACCTCTTACTTACCCCTATTGAATTTTTGAAAGGCGTTGGTCCCAACAGGGCTGAACTACTTCGAAAAGAATTAGGAATCTATAAGTATCAGGATTTAATCAATTTTTTTCCAAACCGTTATATTGACCGCACACGGTATTATAAAATCAATGAACTACATTCTAGAAGTGCTGGTTCTGTTGCTGAAATTCAAATTATTGGTAAAATTGTAAACATCAAAACGGTTGAATTTGGCAAGAATCAAAAAAGATTAGTTGCTACTTTTGTTGATGATACAGGCCAAATGGAGCTCGTGTGGTTTCAGGGTCACAAATGGATTAGGGAAAGCCTAAAGATTAATGAAATGTGTGTTATTTTTGGAAAATGTACTGCTTTTGGTAGTAATTTCAACATGGCCCATCCAGAAATTGAACTGTTGAGTGAGCATGAAAAGAGCTTACGATCAGCCATGCAACCCGTATATCCATCAACTGAAACCTTGACAAACAGAGGCATCACAAACAGAGTGGTTAACAAACTCATGCAGCAACTGTTTCATGAAACGCACACTTTGTTTACTGAAACTTTGCCTGCAAAAATCATTGATGAATTAAAATTAATTCCAAAAAATGCTGCTTTATTCAACATTCACTTCCCAAAAAATACGGATGTATTGGCTAAAGCCAAATTCAGACTCATTTTTGAAGAACTATTCTTCATTCAGTTGCAATTGATAACTAAAAACTTGGTTCGAAAGCACAAAATAAAAGGACACCCATTTACTACTGTTGGCCAATATTTTAATGACTTTTATCAAAATCATTTGCCTTTTCAATTGACCAATGCTCAAAAAAGAGTCGTCAAAGAAATTCGATCGGATATGGGTAGCCAAGCTCAAATGAATCGCTTGTTACAAGGTGATGTAGGCTCTGGGAAAACCATTGTAGCCTTTATGAGCATGCTTTTGGCACTTGATAATGGCTACCAGGCTTGCTTGATGGCCCCTACCGAAATTCTAGCCAATCAACATTTTATAGGATTATCAGAACTAGCGCAATCATTAAACATCAATATAAAATTACTAACAGGATCTACAAAAATTGCTCAACGCCGCATTATTCATGAAGAATTAGAAAATGGATCTTTGCACCTACTCATTGGTACACATGCCTTACTAGAGGATAAAGTAAAATTTAAAAATCTAGGTCTTGCAGTTATTGATGAACAACACCGTTTTGGGGTTGAACAACGCTCTAAATTGTGGAAAAAATCAAATCCAGATCCAATAAAAGGTGGGGAAATTGTTCCTCCACACGTTCTAGTAATGACTGCAACTCCCATACCTAGAACACTGGCCATGAGTCTTTATGGTGATCTTGATATTTCGGTTATTGATGAACTTCCCCCGGGGCGTAAACCCATACAAACGGTTCATAGATACGATAGCAACCGACTGAAAGTATGGAAGTTTATTCGGGATGAAATTGCTTTGGGCCGCCAAATTTATATTGTGTACCCATTAATTCAAGAATCGGAAAAAATGGATTTCAAAGATTTAATGGACGGTTACGAGAGTATTTCGAGAGATTTTCCTTTACCGCAGTATGCCATTTCTATTCTTCACGGAAAAATGAAACCCGCAGATAAAGATGCCGAAATGAAGCGTTTTGCTGAGGGTAAAACCAACATTATGGTTGCAACTACGGTAATTGAAGTTGGAGTAAATGTACCCAATGCGAGTGTTATGATTATTGAAAGTGCAGAACGTTTTGGGTTATCACAGCTACACCAATTACGCGGACGTGTTGGTCGAGGTGCTGAACAAAGTTATTGCATATTGATGACAAGCCATAAATTAAGCAACGATAGTAAAACCAGAATGGAAACCATGGTACAAACTAACGATGGTTTTGAAATTGCAGAAGTAGACCTTAAACTTCGCGGACCAGGCGACATTATGGGAACACAACAAAGTGGCGTTTTAAATCTTCAAATAGCTGATTTAGTTCGAGACAGAGATACCTTGGCTCTCGCTCGTAGTTATGCTGTCAAATTATTAAAGGATGATGCTCCCATGCAAAAACCAGAACATGCAGCACTACGCGCGGTTTTTATAGAAATGACAAAAAAGAAAAATATCTGGAACTATATCAGTTAAATTATACTCGGTTTTAATATGCCTAGGATTCGAAATAGTCTAAAATGAACTATTTCCTTTTTGATCTATTTTACACAATGCATAATTGCAATCTTCTTTTAAGGATTCTTTT
The DNA here is from genome assembly GCF_014156605.1 of Flavobacterium sp. SOK18b. Lineage (NCBI taxonomy): Bacteria > Pseudomonadati > Bacteroidota > Flavobacteriia > Flavobacteriales > Flavobacteriaceae > Flavobacterium > Flavobacterium sp. SOK18b. Next base: position 9,772 of record NZ_QKNZ01000058.1, on the reverse strand, counting down.
TAAGAATAATCTTCATTTTCTAAACCCTTTATTATAATTTATCAAAAAATAATATTTTTTTACAAACAGAGATTAAACCTTTAGGCTTTTCTAATGTCAAAGTTTTTTTAGCATTTTTATTGTGAAGTGGCATTTTTGTTTTTATTGTTAATACTTGTAGGTACAAACGTTAAATAATAATTAACATGAAGTCAATATTCAATCATAAAGGCTAATTTTGAATTTAACTTATTTTATTGCAACTAAATCTTACTTTACAACTCAAATTATGAAAATAAAATACCTCGTTTACGCCTTGTTACTCATCGGATTTATTGGTTTTATAGGATACCGTATTAGCGAAAACAAAAGCGAAGGCGGCGACTCAAAAGACCCAAAAGGAAAAGGCAAAACCATAAATGTAACTGGAATTGTTGCCACTCCAGAAACTTTTGATAACAATTTATCTTTATCTGGATCCATAGAAGCCAATGAGCAAGTTGAGATTAGAAGCGAAGTATCTGGAATTGTAGAAGGAATTTATTTTCAAGAAGGAAGCAATGTTAGTAAAGGTCAAATCTTATTCAAGGTAAATGATATTGAACTGCGTGCACAACTAAGACAAACTACTACTCGCGAAGGTTTAGCATCAGAAAATGAGCGTAGAGCAAAATTATTATTGCAAAAAGAAGCCATCAGTCAAGAAGAATATGATTTGGCTCGAGCCGATTTAAAATCAGCCCAAGCACAAAGTCAATTGATAAGAGCTCAAATAGCAAAAACAGCCGTAAGAGCACCGTTCTCTGGTAAAATAGGATTACGATCCATATCACCAGGAACGTATATCACTCCTGCTATTCTTGTTGCAAAACTGGTTAATACAGGTAAATTGAAAATTACTTTTTCTATTCCTGAAAAATATGCTACTCAAGTTAAAAATAACACTTCGCTGAGTTTTAAGGTTGCAGGATCTACTGAAATATTTAGTGCCAAAGTATACGCCATAGAACCAGAGGTTGAAGTAGCTACACGTACACTTCAAGTTCGTGCTATTGCAGATAATAAAAACGGAATTTTATTACCAGGTACTTTTGCTGACGTAGAATTGCCGCTAGATATTATAAAAGATGCCATTGTAGTTCCTACCGAAGCAGTAATCCCAGTACAAAAAGGAAAGAAAGTATTTATTACAAGTAACGGTCAAGCCAAAGAAGTTATGATTGAAACTGCTACTAGAACTGCTTCTTCATTACTTGTACTATCTGGATTAAAAGCAGGTGATACTGTTATTACAAGTGGAGTAATGTCCTTAAAAGATGAAACTCCAGTAAAAGTAAAAATCAAATAAACAAAGCTTTTAGAATCTTGCAAACCAAAATCTAAATTAGCAACTTTAATTACAATCCTTAAATGAGTTTATCAACCACGAGTATTAGAAGACCTGTATTTACCATCGTAATCAATGTAGCCATTGTTTTGTTTGGGTTGATTGGTTATACCTTTCTTGGAGTACGAGAATTTCCCTCTATAGATCCCGCACAAGTATCCATCAGTACCCGTTATGCTGGTGCCAATGCTGATATTATTGAATCACAAATCACTGAACCACTAGAAAAGGCGATAAATTCAATAGATGGTATTAGAAATGTAACTTCATCTAGCGCACAAGGAAGCAGCAACATCACCATAGAATTTAATTTAGATAAAAATCTTGAAGATGCGGCTAATGATGTACGTGATAAAGTATCACAAGCGGTGCGTAACTTACCACAAGATATTGATTCACCTCCAGTAGTTTCAAAAGCTGATGCCAACGGAGATGCTATTATTTCGATGACGGTACAAAGCGATACTCGGAATGCTTTAGAATTAAGTGATTATGCTGAAAACGTTATCTCACAACGTCTAGAAACAATTCCTGGTGTAAGCGGCGTTCAAATTTGGGGTCAAAAACGTTACGCCATGCGATTGTGGATTGATCCCGTAAAGCTTGCTGCTTACGGTTGCACAGTAGCTGAAGTGCGTGATGCATTGAACAAACAAAATGTAGAATTACCATCGGGAAAATTAACCGGAAACAATACAGAACTTACTGTAAAAACAATTGGAAATCTTTCAACTGCCGAGGAGTTTAACAATATAATTATTCGAACTGAAGGAGAAAAAGTAGTGCGTTTTAGTGATGTAGGGACAGCAAGCATAGGCCCTGAAAACACCGAAACCAAAATGACTCAATCAGGTACTCCTCTTGTAGGAATTGCGATTGTACCGCTCCCTGGTGCTAATTATTTGGATATTTCGGCCGCATTTTATAAAGAATTCGAAAAATTAAAGAAAGATTTACCAAAAGATATCAAGCTTAATATTGCCATAGACAATACCATATTTGTAAAAAAATCAGTTATTGAAGTTGCTGAAACGTTAGGAATCTCAATTATATTGGTAATTTTAATCATCTATTTATTCTTTAGAGACTGGGCAATTGCTTTTAGACCTTTAATTGATATTCCAGTATCATTAATCGCTACGTTCTTTATTATGTGGCTCTTTGGTTTCTCCATAAATGTATTGACATTATTAGCTATCGTTCTCGCTACAGGTCTTGTAGTTGATGATGGAATTGTGGTGACCGAAAATATCTTCAAGAAAGTAGAAGAAGGTATGACACCTATCGAAGCTGCGATTAAGGGATCGAATGAGATCTTCTTTGCCGTAATTTCAATCTCAATCACATTAGCCGCGGTTTTTCTTCCTGTAATCTTTTTAGAAGGATTTGTTGGCCGACTCTTTCGGGAATTTGGAGTAGTCATAGGAGCTGCCGTATTGATATCTGCTTTTGTATCCTTAACGCTTACGCCAATGTTGAATGCGTATTTAATGAAAGGTGGCGAACAAAAAAAATCAAAATTCTACATTCGTACAGAGCCTTATTTTGAAAGACTTAACAATGGTTATGCAAGTGCATTGTCCAGTTTCATGAAGAAAAAATGGTTGAGTTTCCCAATCTTGATTGCTTGTTTCGGATTGATATACATGTTCTTTACACTTTTACAAAAAGAAACCGCACCTTATGACGACCGTTCTGGTTTTGTATTGCGTATGTCTACTCCCGAAGGGTCCTCATATGAATACACCGACCGATTCATGCAAGAAATTTCTAAATTGGTTGATGATTCTATTCCTGCCAAAAAAGTGGCTCTAGTAATCACTTCTCCTGGTTTTGGGTCTTCATCTGTAAACAGTGGTTTCATACGAGTATCTTTGGTTCAACCCAATGAAAGACCAAATACACAAAAGGAAATAGCTGAAAAACTAACCAAATGGACGAAACAATATCCTGACGCAAAGACATCTGTGATAGAACAGCCTACCATTGCAGTAAATAGACGTGGTGGGTTACCAATTCAATATATCATACAAGCTCCCAACTTTAATAAACTTGAAGAGAAGATTCCGCTTTTTATGGATGAAGTAGCTAAGAATCCAACGTTTGCGGTAAGTGATGTGAACTTAAAATTCAATAAACCCGAAGTCAATGTTACCATAGATAGAGAAAAAGCAGAAAGTTTGGGTATATCAGTAATCGATATTGCACAAACGCTGCAACTTTCTTTGAGCGGTCAACGTTTTGGATATTTTATGAGGAACGGAAAACAGTATCAAGTCATTGGACAATTTGATCAAGAAGACAGATCAAAACCGTTAGACTTAACCTCAATGTTTGTAAAAAATAATATGGGACAATTAATCCAAATGGATAATGTTGTGACCATTGAGGAAAAAAGCAATCCGCCGCAATTGTACCACAACAACCGTTATATGGCTGCAACAGTCTCAGCTGGTCTTGCTCCGGGCAAAAGTATTAGCGACGGTATTGATGCCATGAACGAAATAAAAGCAAAAGTGCTTGACGATACTTTTACAACTGACTTGGGAGGAGAATCTCGGGATTTTGTTGAAAGTAGTTCAAATACTGCATTCGCTTTTGGACTTGCATTATTATTGATATTCTTGATATTAGCAGCGCAATTTGAGAGTTTTATTGATCCATTCATTATTATTTTGACTGTGCCAATGGCCGTTGCGGGAGCTTTATTTTCATTATGGTTATTTGATCAAACTTGGAATATTTTTAGTCAAATTGGAACCGTAATGCTTATTGGTTTGGTAACCAAAAATGGAATACTTATTGTTGAGTTTGCCAATCAGTTACGCGAACAAGGAAAACCAAAACTAGAGGCAATTCTTGAAGCATCAGAAGCGAGATTACGACCGATATTAATGACTAGTTTAGCCATTTCTCTAGGTGCTTTACCTATTGCATTATCTCTAGGAGCGGCATCTACGAGCAGAATAGGAATGGGAGTAGTTATTGTAGGAGGAACTATTTTTTCATTAGTACTTACTCTATTTGTAATTCCAGCACTCTACTTAATGTGGTCAAAAGCACGTAAACATTATCCAGAATTTGATCATATTGAGGAGTATGAGAAAAATTTCAATTAAAATTATAAAATAGTGCTGTTTAGATTATTAAATAAAATTTTACAAAAAAATCTAAACAAAATAAGAAACCTATGAAACATACTAAAATACTGTTGTACAGTTTTATTTTACTGTTATTTTTTATACCAAAAGTTGAGGCTCAAGAAGTTCTCACACTTGAAAATGCATTAAAAATTGCATTAGAAAACAATTATGAAATTAAAATTGCATCCAATAATTCCTTAATTCAAAAAACAAATGTAAGTTTAGGAAATGCTGGCATGCTACCAACTCTGTCAGCAAATGTTGTTGATAATAATAGCATACAAAATAGTTCACAAACCAGACAAGACGGAACCAAAAACGAACTAGATAATGCTAAAAATAACAACCTAACCTACGGGGTAGGATTAGATTGGACTATTTTTGATGGGATGCGCATGTTTGCGAGAAGAGATCAGTTAAAAGAGTTACAAAAACTGGGAGAAGCGCAACTTAAACTTGCCATCATTACTAGAATTAGCGATGTAAATGCTGCTTACTATGACTTAGTGCAACAACAAAAACAACTTGCTGCATTAGACACTACGATTGTCATCTCAAACCAAAGATTGCAACTCGCTCAAAACAGATTCACAATTGGTAAAGCATCAAAGCTTGAGGTTTTGAATGCCCAAGTAGATTTAAACACGGATCAAGTAGCTTTGTTACGTCAGAAAGAGTTGTATGCCAATGGTAAAATTGCTTTGAACCAACTTCTTGCAAGAGATGTTACCACAAACTTTACAGTTATTGATAAATTAGATGTTGATAAATTGTTACAACTAGCTGAACTAAAGGCACTGGCAGAAAAGCAAAATCCGCAATTAGAAGCTCAAATAATCAATAAGAGAGTTGCTGAATTAGAATTAAAACAAGTAAAAGCAGGACGATACCCTACTATACGAGTGAATAGTGCCTATAATTTTTCTGAAAGTCAATCTAGTTTAGGATTTGTGGCTCAAGCACAGTCTCGAGGTTTTAATTATGGTTTTACAGCATCAGTAAATATTTTTGATGGATTCAATCAAAGAAGAAACGAAAAAGTAGCTTCATTACTGGTTGAGAATGCCAAATTGAATATTGATCAACAAAATCTGATTCTCAACTCCCAATTAGCAACAACATATCAAACGTATTTAACTAACTTAGAGTTGATCACACTAGAGGAGAACAACGAGGCTATAGCCAAGCAAAATTTAAACATTACCCTTGACAAATTTAGAATAGGAACCATAACAACGCTAGAATTTAGAACCGCACAGCTCAATTATGTGAATGCAAAAGTACGTTATAACAATGCTCAATTTCAAGGAAAACTCTCAGAAATAGCGCTTAGAGAATTGGCTGGGAATTTAGTGTTCTAAAAAATTTAAGTAGTATTATGATTTCATACAATACCAAAGATTGGTTTACATTTATTTTTAAATTCCACAAAGCAGATACGTTTAGGACACTGTTTCCTGTTATGATTGCTATTGGTATCTATTCTGGCTTTGTTGGATATCTAGAAGTTGAATATTTTAAACTTAGTGACAACAGTTATGTAAAGAACATCACCATTATGCACGGTATGCTTGGTTTTGTAATTTCACTTTTACTTGTTTTTAGGACTAATACAGCTTATGATAGATGGTGGGAAGGAAGAAAATTATGGGGATCACTCGTGAATAATAGCCGTAATTTTGCCATTAAACTTTCGGTAATGCTTACTGATAAAGAGGATCTAGAATACTTTAAAAAATGGATTCCCATGTACGCAACTGTTCTTGATGAGCATCTAAAGGATATAGAAACTAGTAAAGAATTGTTTGATGATGCAATATTTGAAATAGACCATGAAAAACACAAACCGAATCAAGTTGCTAAATTATTATTTCAAAAAATAAATGAGCTCTATAAAACAAATGTAATTTCTGGAGATCAATTGATTGTTTTAAACGATGAAGTAAAATCATTTACAGAAATATGTGGCGCTTGTGAGAGAATAAAAAATACGCCTATTCCTTATTCTTACAGTGCTTTTTTGAAAAAATTCATATTCTTTTATGTAATGACTTTACCTTTTGGATACTCTTTTAGTTTAGGGTATTACGTTATACCTGTTGTAATATTTATCTTTTATGTACTGGCTAGTCTAGAATTAATAGCAGAGGAAATAGAGGATCCTTTTGGTACAGATGAGAATGATTTACCCACTCCAAAAATTGCAGCCAATATCAAGAAGCATATAGAGGAACTTATTTAAATTGTGTTAAAGTTTCAATTACTAGCTATTTAATTTTGTAAATTTAGATTCTGCTTTTTAACAAATTTAAAGATATGAATACAAATCGAGCTTTAATACAACCACCACTATTAACAAGTGAAAAATCTTTAAAAACATTAGTAGAAAACAGAACTGTTTATTCTCTAAATCACTGTGAATTAAATATTTTTGAAACCTATGAAACATCAACTTCAGTACCATTACAATTTAATGATTTTGTAGTTACTAGCATGTTGAGAGGTAAAAAAGTAATGCACCTTTTTGATGATCCTGGTTTTGTATATTTACCAGGCGAAACAGTTGTTATTCCATCAAATGTGGCTATGAAAATTGATTTTCCTGAAGCATCAAAAAACAACCCTACCCAGTGTTTAGCTTTGGCGATAGACCCGAAAAAAATAACAGATACTTTACATTTTTTAAACGAAAGGTATCCTAAAGAAGGTGATAATCAATTCTGGCAATTGAATTACCAAAATTATTTTTTTTACAACAATATTGAATTAGCCACAACAATCAACAAACTGATCAAAGAATGTATGAGTGTCTCTATAACCAAAGATGCACTTGCCGACCTAACTTTGCAAGAATTATTAATTAGGATTATACAAACTCAAACAGCAAAAGCAGTAAGTGAAGGCTCACTTTCACAAACTAATAATCCTATGAATCCTGTTATTGAATTTATAAGACAAAATTTAAAGGAAAAATTTAGCATGAAACTACTTAGCGAAAAAGCGTGTATGAGTACAACGTCTTTTTATCGTTTTTTCAAAAGAGAATTAGGCATGACACCCGTTGAATTTATAATAAACGAAAAGATAAAATGTGCCAAACAACTTTTAAAAAACCCGAGTATGCAAATCAACGAAATATGTTATCTCTCCGGTTTCGAAGACTGTAATTATTTCATAAGACTTTTTAAAAAACATGAAGGCATTACCCCAAAACAATACCAATTGTTGTATGTTAATTAATTCATTCGATATAAAATACAGGTTCTAAAGAAGTAGTTTCCTCAGGTGTAAAGAGTCGGTAAATAATATTAAATGTTTTTTTCATCGGAGTTTCTAAAGAAAAACCGCCTACACCAAAAGCATCAATAACATCTAAAGTAAAGTGGGCATGTTTCCAATATTCGAATAAATCTTTATCCACCCAAAATTCTGTATTTTCAATCGTACCAATGCACACATCCCCCATTCTTTGATAAAAACCTCCTTTTTCAAAACACTGTGGCTGTGTACCCTCGCAACATCCTCCTGCTTGATAAAACATCAAATCACCGTGTTTTTCTTTTAAAATTTTAATTAATTCAATTGCTTTTTCTGTGGCATCTATTCTTTTTTGCATCTTTAATATATTAATTTAAAAACCTGACAGAGAGAACTGCCAGGTTTGTTAATGAAATGAGGTTTATTAAAAATTTAAATTATTAAAAGAAACCCAACTTCTTTTTATCATAAGAAATAAGCATATTTTTAGTTTGACGGTAGTGACCTAACATCATTTTGTGGTTTTCTCTACCAATTCCAGATTGTTTGTAACCTCCAAAAGGCGCACCAGCTGGATAAGAATGGTATTGGTTAATCCAAACTCTACCTGCTTGAATTGCCCTTGGAACCTGATAAATTTCATGCGCATCGCGAGTCCATAAACCAGCACCTAGACCATACATGGTATCATTTGCGATGGCAATAGCCTCCTCGGTAGTCTTAAATGTGGTAATTGCAAGTACAGGTCCAAAAATTTCTTCCTGAAAGATGCGCATTTTATTGTGTCCTTTAAATAAAGTAGGCTTGATATAATACCCCTCAGATAAATCATCACCCATTTCATTTGCCTCGCCACCTGCTAATAGTACGGCACCTTCCTCAATACCTAGTCTAATGTAAGCCATAATTTTCTCTTGTTGAACTAATGAAGTTTGTGCGCCCATCATGGTGTTTGTATCAAGAGGGTTACCTAATTTTATAGCATTGGTTCGCTCAATAACTCTTGCAATAAATTGATCGTAAATATCTTCATGTACCAATAATCTGGATGGACAAGTACATATTTCACCTTGATTTAATGCAAACATTACGGCACCTTCAACAGCTTTGTCAAAGAAATCATCATCTGCGTCAGCAACAGATTTCATAAAAATATTAGGAGACTTACCTCCTAGTTCTAATGTAACCGGTATAATATTTTCTGTAGCGTATTGCATGACTAATCTTCCCGTAGGCGTTGACCCTGTAAATGCTGCTTTTGATACTTTTTTATTGGTTACCAAGGCACGACCCAATTCAGATCCAAAACCGTTTACAATATTTACAACTCCAGCTGGTAATAAATTACCAATAAGTTCCATAAGGATTAGTATTGAAATTGGCGTACTTTCGGCTGGTTTCAAAACTACAGTATTTCCTGCGGCAAGTGCAGGAGCGAGTTTCCAAACAGCCATAAGAATAGGGAAATTCCATGGGATAATTTGTGCAATAACTCCTAGAGGTTCACTTAATGCAATAGAAACCGTTTGAGAATCAAGCTCTGTAATAGTGCTTTCTTCAGCTCTAATTACACTTGCAAAGTAACGAAAATGATCTACAGCAAGAGGTAAATCTGCTGCCATAGTTTCACGAATGGCTTTTCCGTTGTCAATAGTTTCAACAATAGCAAGATATTCAAGATTGTCCTCAATAACTTGTCCTATTTTATTCAATAAATTACTTCGTTCTGTAACCGATGTTTTACCCCAAGTTTGAAAGGCATTACACGCATGATCTACGGCAAGTTCTAAATCTTCTTTACTAGAGTGTGCTGCTTGTGTATACACTTTACCATCTACAGGTGAAACAACATCAAAATAGTTCCCATTTACAGGAGCAATAAATTTCCCTCCAATATAATTATCATATTTAGCCTTAAATTCAGGTCTTTGAAGTAATGTACTCATTTTATATTTTGTTTTTAGTTTATCCAAAAATATTTAACTATTAAGAAACTAAATAGCAC